>DUFE01000063.1 GCA_011170385.1 Dehalococcoidia bacterium
GACACAGTGGAGGCTAACTTGTCCTTAGGACTCCCCCCGGACCTGCGAGATTACGGTATAGGTGCCCAGGTCCTGGCTGACCTGGGTTTACACGAAATTCGGTTGCTCACCAATAATCCCAAAAAGCTGATAGGTCTGGAAGGTTATGGCCTGAAGGTTGTGGAGACCGTTCCGATTCTTGTTCATCCCAACCCGTATAACCGCCGGTACCTTGAGACAAAGCGGGAAAAATTAGGGCACCTTCTGAAAATACCGGATGATGCCGATAAATAAAATGAATATAATAAGGAGAAAGTTATGAACAAGCATTTTGAGGGTATGTTGCTGGGGGAGGGGCTCAAGTTTGCTTTGGTCGTGTCCCGTTTTAATGAGTTTATTACCAAAAAATTACTTGAGGGGGCACAAGATGCTCTGCTTCGTCACGGTGTTAAAGAGGGGGATGTAGATATTGCCTGGGTACCAGGCTCGTTTGAAGTTCCACTGGTTGCCCAAAAATTAGCCCGGACGAAGAGGTACAATGCTATTATCTGCCTCGGTGCGGTGATTCGTGGAGGTACACCCCATTTCGAATACATTGCGGCTGAGGTCACCAAGGGTATTGCCAAGGTGGGTCTGGATACTGAGCTCCCCGTTCTTTACGGCATAATCACCGCTGACACCCTGGAGCAGGCTATTGAGCGTGCCGGAACTAAAGAGGGCAATGCCGGCTTTAAAGCGGCGGTGAATGCTATCGAAATGGCTAAGCTGCTCACCAGCATAGGCTAATTATTAGCGGTAAATTAAGAATTCATCAGGTACAGGCTTCACTCGATAACCTTATAGACGGTATCTCCCCTTCTTACCCGGTCGGGGACCTTGATTCCGATTGCATCGCCGGCTTTGCCTTCGCTAACATTTGCATTGTTGATTTGCATTGAATCAACAGTGAGCTCTATATCGGTGGTATGACCGGTGATGTGGATTTTGTCACCCACTTTTAGAGTCGTGGTTAGCTCGATACCGGCTACTACCGGTCTGGCGAAGAAGTCACTTACCTTTCCGATTACTTCTTCAGGCATTTAAATACCTCCTTTGTGTTTAATATGAAATGTGGTTATTGCCTCGCCTTTAAATTAAATATACGCTATATAGTTGTGTAAATCAATATCTCCTTTTTAGGGTAAGTTTGTGACATTATCTACCGGGATAGAGTATTATATGTTTATCGGGAAAAATTATGAAATTGATAGGCAACTTCAACCGGTAATCTTTGACACAACCACCGCCTGTCACCTATAATTAGCCTGATTATACCCAAACTGAGGAGGAGATGTGGCTGAGGAAAATGAAGCCGGTGGGGGAGCTGCGGAGCAAACTCTGGATACTGAAAATATTAAGCGGCGCTTGGATATGTTAGACCAGCGTCTGGATAATATTGACTCAATAGTTACCGCCCTTGTTGAACGGGTAATGAATCAGCCTATCGCTCTTAATATAACCTGTCCTCACTGTGGCAAGAACGTGGAGATTGCTATTATAGGTAGTGAGAAGCCGGGGAAATAGGGTAGATATATCAAGTTTTGCCGAATAGACGAGGAATCTCTGTAGCTCATATTTGGTTATCTGGATGCAGTACGTTCCTATTTAATTCTTTTAACAGAGCTATCAAAGACATGTTTGCTGGAGCCTTTCTTACTGTTGACTATTTTCAGTTAACCCCCCTCTATTTTTAGATATTACTTCGTTTCGCTAAGTATTCATCCTGCTAAAAGGAGACAACGTGCTTGAGCTGATAATCATTGCCCTCTATTTTCTGGGTATGCTTGCCATAGGGGTGGTGAGCCGGAGAAAGGCAGAGGGTGTTGATGATTTTTTTGTAGCCGGGCGGAAAGGTTCCACTTTATTTATTAGCGGCTCATTATTAGCCACCATTGTTGGCGGCTCAGCTACGGTGGGTATGGCTGGGCTGGGCTTTACTCGCGGTTTAACCGGCGCGTGGTGGCTGTTGGTAGGCAGCATTGGCTTGGTGATTTTGGGTCTCTTTTTTGCGGAAAAAGTACGAAAACTTGGGCTTTACACACTGCCTGAGCTAGTAGGAAAACAATATGATAGACGGATAGCGTTGGCTGCTTCAATACTTATCGTTGTCGCCTGGGTAGGGGTCATCGCTGCCCAGATTATAGCCTCAGGTAAAATACTAGGCATACTTGGGTTCGGGAGTCCTCTATTGTGGATGGTACTTTTCACCATGGTCTTCGTGGTTTATACCATATTTGGTGGACAATTTGCCGTTATTCGAACCGATACCATACAGGCAGTAATAATATTTGCTGGAATATTTGGTGCATTAGCCATATTGCTATCACGCCTGGGGTGGTGGAGTGGCCTGAAGAGTAGTCTCCCCCCGGAGCAGTTTACCTTTCCGGTTGGTTCCCAGTTTGGTGGGATTGAGCTAGTTACCCTCCTCCTGCTGGTCGGCCTGACTTATGTAGTCGGCCCGGATATGTACTCGCGGTTATTTTGTGCTAAGGATGGTAAAACAGCTAGGGCCTCTGCATTCTGGACTGCCTTGTTTCTTGTCCCGGTTGCTTTTGGTATCGCCCTGATTGGTATGGGGGCATCCGTATTATTTCCCCAGATTGCGCCGGAACAGGCCTTCCCAACCGTGATAAAGGAAGTTTTACCTCCATTTATCGGCGGTATCGTCCTTGCTGCCTTACTCTGTGCCGTTATGTCCTCGGCTGATACCTGTTTATTAAGTGCCAGTACAATATTGACGGTGGATATAGTGGGGTGGTTTATGCCCTCGCTCAGCCAGAGAAAAATTCTGGCTCTTTCTCGCTGGGGAATAGTGTTCTTGGGGCTAAGTTCCCTAGGCCTGGCTCTAATCCTCAAGGGGGTAATAAGTGCCCTTCTTTTTGCTTATACGATATATACCGGGGGTGTGATTCTGCCCGTAATTGCTGGCTTCTATAAGAACAAATTAAGGGTCACCCCCTCAGGAGCACTGGCTGCCCTCATCGGTGGTGGTTCGGTAGCCCTCGTCAGCAAAATCTTTGACATAAAGTACCTGGACCTGGGTGCTCTTTTGGTTAGCGGTTTACTCCTTTTTATCGTGAGCCTTATTGATAATAGGATGAAACGCGGGAAAGAGACCTCTAAGTTCATAAGTTGACTTATCAAACCTTCTATACTACAGTATCAGTAGGCCAAGTAAGCCGGGTGACCGCTCGCCTTAGGCGGGAGGAAAGTCCGAGCTCCACCGGGCA
>DUFE01000064.1 GCA_011170385.1 Dehalococcoidia bacterium
GACCGCATACCAACGGAACAGTCCCTGCTTAAACCGCCATCCCATTGCCCCGCATGCAAGAAGAAGCTCGCAGTTGCTGATCTGATACCTATATTCAGCTATCTATGGCTGCGTGGGCGGTGCCGATACTGCCAAGTGAACATTCCGAGGCGTATATTATGGGTGGAGATTGCTACCGCGGTCGTGTTCGCCTTCCTTTATTACCACTACGGCTTGAGCGCTGAGCTGTTGGTTGCCGTTTTCTACTTTTCTCTGTTTATTATCCTACTGGTAATCGACCTAGAGTACCATGTACTGCCTAATAAGCTGATCTACCCCGGCGCCATAGCAGCATTGTTGTTCAGCATCTTTCTACCTCATCTGGGGATTGTACCCGGTATCGCCAGTGCCGCTGGCGGGTGCGGCATCGGGTTGGGGATATTCATGTTGATAGCCCTCCTTTCAAGGGGAGGGATGGGTTGGGGGGATGTCAAGATGACTGCGTTTATCGGTATAGTCGTCGGCTACCCGCTGATATTCGTTGCAATACTGCTGGCGGTGGTCTGCGGCGGGCTGATAGCCTGGTTAATGATAGTAACCAGGGTAAAAAGCCGAAAGCAGGGCATACCGTTTGGTCCCTTCCTCGCTATGGCGGCGATGGTAACAGTGCTTTGGGGCGGAGCCATACTGGACTGGTACCTGGGCTTTATGTAGTACAGAAATACCAGCCAAAACGTCGGTCACGATGCCACACTTGACAGGCATAGTATAATAGTACTAGATCTATAGTAAGAGGTCTGTAAATGAATCTGGACCGCCGAAGATCTAGTATTGAGATAATCGCAGATATGCTCCGGCTTGGCGAAGCGGGTAAGACGGAGATGATGTACAGTGTCAATATGAGCTACTTCCAACTACAGAAGTATCTCAACTTCCTGCTTGAAAGGGAGCTTATTGATAAGGTAAAACTGGGCAACCCTTCGGTAACCTACCGCGTTACTGAAAAGGGCTTGAGGCTTTTAAGAGCCATAGATGCCATACTGGGAACCCTCGAGCTTAGAGGACCCGATGAAATCTAGCGCGGTTGGAGAGGAAAAATATTATTTGAATATCTGAGATGATGGGAGAAACAGCTAAAGGAGAGCTTTTGTGCCGGAAAAAAGGATGATGATACTGCCAGCGGAGCTGGTAAAGAAAATAAACGATAACCGTGGTGATCTGTCACAGGCGGAATTTATCAACTTTCTGCTCGAAGATAGGCTCGAAGAGAAGTTTAAAGACAATAAGGAGATAACCAGGGAAGAGTTTGAATCGCTGAAGAAGGAAATCAAGCAGATTCTGCTACGAGAAGCCGCCGACAAAGAAAGGTATGCCACCAAGGAAGAGCAGCAACTATTCCAGGAAGATACAAAGAAGCTCATCAAGAGCTTTCTGGATTTCTCTATCGGCTATGGACTCGAAATGGGCAAGAAGTCTGGCGGTAATGACCTGAAAGAGCTGGTTAAAAAGCTGGATACCTTGGAAGGGGACTTGCCCGCCGATGAGGAAGGCGGCGAAGTAAAGATTAAATGGAAATAATCCGCTAGACGATAAGCCTTAAAGAGGCATAAACAAACGGGAATACAAACCCTCTCTAAAAGAGAGGGTTTTTTGTTGACCGTAGCTTTAATAGAACATTGTTCTAGTATATAAAACCTTCCCATAGCCAGAAATGCGTGTCATAGTTTTGAAAATATACCGTATCGCAAAGATGAAGGAGATTAAAATGAGTGTCGAAGTAGAGCTTTTTCAAAAGGGAAGGTACCAGGAATTATGGCAGAGATGCTGCGGATTTATAGACTTGAGCATAGAGGATTTTATGAAGATTCAGAAACGGCTGATGATGGAGCAGATAGAGATGCTCGGCAAGTGCGAGCTGGGACGGATGATCATGAACGGCAGCAGACCGGAAAGTATAGAGGAGTTTCGTGAGACGGTACCGTTGACGACATATGAAGATTACGCACCCTATCTTTTAAAAAGGAGAATGGACGTACTGCCCCGGAAGCCGATACTGTGGCAGTGCACCTCGGGTAAATCCGGCGAGTACTCATTGCGCTGGGCGCCGGTTACAGCACGCCAGCTGGATGAGATAGAGCAGATAATATTTGCCATGATGTTCTTTTCCAGTTGCACAGAGAAGGGGGTAATCAACCTGCGAAAGAACGACAAGGTTCTTTACGGTATGGCACCGCCGCCATACACCACCGGCACCATGACCCGCGTCTTCCCACACGAGTTATTTACCCTGCTGCCGCCGATAGAGGAAGCAGAAGTAATTTCCTTTGAAGAGCGGATACAAAGGGGATTCGAGATGGCTCTTGACCAGGGGCTGGATATAAATATTGCCTTGTCCAGTATTACCGTAGCCATAGGCGAACGCTTCAGTAAGCGCGGAGAGGGTAAAACAAGTATAAAATCGTTGTTGAAAAAACCAAGGGCTGCACTGAGGTTGGCAAAGGGGATAGTAAAAAGCAAGCTGGCTCGCCGACCGATGTTGCCAAGGGACCTGTGGAATCTCAAAGGGTTAATCACCTTCGGTATAGACGGATACGTTTATAAAGAAAAGATAAAGGAGATGTGGGGACGTTACCCCTTGGACTTTTACGGTTGTACCGAGGCGGTACTTATAGCCGTTCAGACCTGGGATTACCAGGGTTTGACCTTCATTCCCAATCTCAACTTCCTGGAGTTCATACCAGAGAAGGAAAGCATCAGATCCCGGCAGGATAAAAACTACCAGCCGACTACTCTGCTCCTTGACGAGCTGAAACCAGGGAACTATGAGCTGGTCATATCAAGCTTACATGGAGGACCATTTATTAGATATCGGTTGGGGCACCTAGTCAAAGTGATATCGCTGCGTAATGAAAAGCTCGATATAGATATTCCTCAGGTGACCTTCCTCACCCGCGTTGACGACCAGATAGATATAGCAGGCTTTACTAGGCTATCGGAAAAGGTTATCTGGAAGGCTATCGAAAACACCGGCATATACTACGAAGACTGGATAGTACGCAAGGAGGTTAAGGATAAACCGATTCTGCATCTTTACATTGAGCCGAAAGAAAACGGATACCTGACCGCCGAGCATGTTTCCAGCCTCGTCCACGAGGAACTGAAGAAGCTAGATGTTCCGTATGCTGAGCTGGAGTCTTTTACTGACTTGAAACCTATAGAGGTTACACTGCTGCCGGAGAATGCTTTTAAAGCATATAAAATGAAGCAGAAGGCAGCTGGCGCCGATTTAGTACATCTGAAGCCAGAACATATCAATCCACCCGACAACGTGATAGATTTTCTGGTTAACAAGGCGAAGAAGATAAAGATAAAAGCCGAGGAAGAAAAGGTTGAAGCTTGATGAAATAACGGTATAATAGCATGTTTCGTTTGTAAGTAGGTGGTGTTAATGATAGAAAGAATTTTATATGAGCCAGATGAAAAGAAGGATTGGGGTTTAGAAATAGATAATCAATATAAGGCTATCTTTACACGAAACATCGGGCTCTTTACGGAAGAAGAGCAGGCAAAGATTAAGCAGTCCACCGTAGCTATCGCCGGCGTCGGCGGCGTCGGTGGACTGGCTGCCGAGAGGATGATAAGGTTAGGCGTCGGCAGGTTGAAGATCACCGATAGTGGGGATCTTGAGGATAGTAATCTTAATCGGCAATATGCCGCAAGTATGCTGAACCTGGGGAGAAACAAGGCGGAGGTGGTCTATGAGAACATAAAGGATATCAATCCTCATGCTGAGGTAATTCACAGCAATAGCGGTATAAAGTCGGAGAAGGATGCTATGCTTTTCGTCAGTGATAGTGATATCATAATAGACGTAATGGACTTCGGCCTTTTCCGGGAGTCCATACTTCTACAGAGAGCCGCCAGAGAGAAGGGTATACACTATCTGTTTTCAACCGCTATTGGTTTCGGAGCGATAACGGTTGTTTTTGACCCGGATGGGATAACCCTTGAGGAATACAACAAATTGCCAGTGGATGTAGACGTAAACGACCCTGAAAATCTTTATGTGCCTATGGAGAGAATTGTCCCTATTATTCCAAAATATGTTAAGAATATTACGATAGTCGAGGATGTTATCGCCGGCAGAATACCTGTACCGACTACTAGCATCGGCGCTGGATTATCAGCAATACAGGCTGTAAGCGAAGCAATAAATGTAATAATCGATAGGGATTTCCCTAAAGCCCCATATTTTACTTATTTCGATCTGGTCGATCGACAGATGGTGGTTGGCTCTATTATATAAATATGCCTCTCTTTAGCCGCTAATCACTCTTGGTATAGCCCTTTTATTGACAAAGCTGAAAGCTATGGCCATAATTAGTTGAAGCTATCACGCGATTAGCTTATAGGGTGATTATAAAAGGTGGTTGAAAATTGAATCCTTGGGCGATAATACCATTCGTTAGTTTTATCGTATTCGCTGTTCTTCTGATTGTGGTAATACCACAGGCAAAGAAACGGACAAACAGGCTATTTGCCATATTCCTTTTTGCCTCTGAAATATGGAGCTTCACCGCTTTCTTATTACTCTATAACGTAAACGCTTCAACACAGTACCTGATATACGTTAATGGATTGGTGATTGCAGCAATACCTCTGGTTGTAATCACCTACTACCATTTTCTACGGGCTTACAATGATAAGCCCGGCGGGATAGGCGTATATATAGGATATGCGGTTGTATTAGTTATACTGATATTGTCTTTTACAGGCAATGTAGTCAAGGATGCTTATTTCGAAGGCAATCTATTGCACCATGATATTTTTCCTTGGGAGTTTATTCTGGCGACTATCCTGACACCCTTCCTTACTTTAACACTGTTAATGCTGGTTAAAAGGTATCGCAATTCGACGGATCCGATAGACCGCAACCGTACGGCTTATCTGATAACCGGCTGGAGTATCC
Organism: Dehalococcoidia bacterium; assembly: GCA_011170385.1. Classification (GTDB taxonomy): domain Bacteria; phylum Chloroflexota; class Dehalococcoidia; order Dehalococcoidales; family W693; genus W693. Next base: position 4,949 of record DUFE01000064.1, read on the forward strand.
TTTTGGTTATAAGCTATATCACTCCTTTTTCTCCGGCTTTAAAGACACTGCCTACAGACCATATCGGCAATCTGATTAATGCCCTGATAATAAGCTATGCCATAACCAGATTTAGCCTGCTGGATATAAGGCTGGTGGCTAGAAAATTATTAACCTATATAGCTGTGTTGGGCATTGTCATTGGTATTTCTGCTGTAATAGTAGTGGTTGGTTTGTCGATTTTTACCAACCAGCCAGCACTATATATTATATTAGCCACCGCACTGGTTACCTTTATAGTGATAGTATCGGCGCGCCCGCTGATACATATAGTTGAGTTGGCAATAGACCGTATCTTTTATCGACGCACCTATGATTATCGCCAGGCATTGCTTAACTTCAGCAATAAGATGGGCAATATACTGGACATGGATGAGCTGGCAAAGGAAATGATGCCGGCGATGGTAAATGCGATGAATATCACGCAGACGAAGCTGCTTTTCCAGGATAACGAGAGTGGTGATTTCAAGGTGCGCTATGCCTACCCCAAGATCAAGGGAGAGATGGAAAATATTCTTAACTTCAGCCCCGATAGCCCATTAGTAGACTGGCTGGATAAGAAGTCGAACCCACTCTATATAGAGCAGGTGGACAATATTGCTGAACTAAAGGGTTTGTGGCATACGGAGAAGGAGCAACTAGGGGGATCTGGCCTCGGGGTGCTTTACCCCTTTAAGAGCCGTGGTAAGCTTATCGGTATTCTTGGTTTGGGCAAGAAAAGCTCTGGAGGACCTTATTCTCACGAGGATATACAGCTGGTTAATGGAATCACCAACCAGGTCGGGATAATAATCGAGAATGCTCAACTATATCACCAGGCGAAAACAAGAGCCAATACCGATGAGCTGACTGGTTTGTATAACCATCGTAGCTTTCATGAACGTATGGAGCAGGAGATAGCCCGGGGTTCACGCTTTGGCGGAACCTTTTCACTGATCATGCTGGATATAGACCTTTTCAAGTCATATAACGATATATACGGTCATCTGGCTGGAGATCAGGTGTTACGTAAGGTGGGACGTTATCTGGAGAGTTCCATGAGGAGCATAGACCTGGCATTCCGCTACGGTGGCGAGGAGTTCGCCGTCATACTGCCCGAGGCACGACTCGACGATGCCTATAAGGTGGCTGAAAGAATACGCAAGACTATAGAATCGAAGACAAGCTCGCGGGCGATGCCGATAACCACCAGTCTGGGCGTGGGTAACTGGCCTAACGATGGAGTGATGAAAGAGGAAGTAATCGGACTGGCAGACGCCGCACTTTATCGAGCAAAGCAAATGGGCAGAAATCGCACCTGCCTGTCTTCAGATGTACTGAAGCCGGACACCTCGCTGATAGGCGTCGAGCTTGAAGCGAGACCAAGAGCCTTGAGTATAATCTACGCACTAGCGGCTACTGTCGATGCTAAAGACAGCTACACATACGGGCATTCGCGGAAGGTAAGCGAGTATGCCGTGGCGATAGCCGAAGCTTATAAACTAACACAGGAAAGAATTTCAACCATACGTGCCGCTAGCCTGCTGCATGACATAGGCAAAGTCGGCGTCCCTGATTCCATATTGAACAAAAAGACACCACTGACTGAAGAAGAATGGAAACCGATAAAAGCACATCCGGAGTTGGGCGTCGAGATATTGAGGCATGTTATCGATCTGGTAAATTGCCTGCCAGCGATACTACATCATCACGAGCACCATGACGGCAGCGGCTATCCGGCGGGCTTAAGCGGCGATGGAATACCGCTAGAAGCTCGTATTCTAGCGGTTGCAGACGCCTATGATGCCATGACATCGCCGCGACCTTACCACGAACCGCTATCGCTAGAGGAGGCTGTTGAGGAGTTGAAACACTGCGCTGGAACGCAGTTCGATCCCGAGGTGGTGGAGGTGTTCTGTAAAATCATCCAGCCGCCAGAGCACCCGAGGAGTCTGGATATCAGAGCCAGGTCGGAAGATGATACTGGCTAATAATTATCCCCGAACTTATTAATATCTACGTAATATCTCTCACCCATATCACCTTACCTATTTGAAAATGGATCGGGTGGTAGTATAGAATGGCATGGCATATGTCACCCCGAAAGATATGAACTCTATGGATATAATACAATGACGCAGGACGAGCTTTACATTAACACAATTCGATTTTTAGCAGTGGACGCCGTGCAGAAAGCCAACTCTGGTCACCCCGGAGCCCCGATGGGGGCGGCGCCGATGGCTTATGTCCTGTGGCAGCACTTCTTAAAGCACAATCCGTGCGACGCGAGCTGGGTGGATAGAGACCGCTTCATACTTTCGGCGGGGCACGCTTCGGCACTACTGTATTCGCTGCTATATCTGACGGGTTATGATCTACCCCTCGATGAGTTAAAAAACTTTCGCCAGTGGGGCAGTAAAACACCGGGGCACCCGGAGTTCGGGCTGACTCCCGGTGTGGAGACGACCACAGGTCCCTTGGGGCAGGGGTTTGCCAATGGGGTGGGAATGGCTATAGCCGAGAAATGGCTGTCGGAACACTACAACCGCCCCGGGCACAAGGTTATCGACCACTATACGTATGCTATAGTTTCCGACGGCGACCTGATGGAAGGCGTATCGTCGGAGGCGGCGTCTCTGGCGGGAACACTTCGTTTGAGTAAGCTGATATACCTGTACGATGATAATAACATATCCATCGAGGGTGATACCGATATTACCTTTACCGAGGACGTAGGGCAGCGGTTCAGTGCCTATGGCTGGCAGGTAATAGGACCCATAGATGGTATGGACACGGACAGCGTCTATAATGCGATAAAAATAGCTCAAACCGATCAAGATCATCCCAGCCTTGTGATCTGCAAGACAATAATCGGCTATGGCAGTCCTAACCGACAGGGCACCGGACTGGCGCATGGCGAGCCTCTGGGCGAGGAAGAGGTGGAGCTGGCTAAGCAGAGGCTCGGCTGGCTTTACAAAGAGCCTTTTATAGTGCCAACCGAAGCGTTGAAACACCTGAGGCAGGCACAGGAAAGAGGCAGGAAGCAACAGTCAGAGTGGCAAAACCAAATGAAAAAATACCGCAGTGCTTACCCCGAAGAGGCTCGCAGGCTGGAGGTTGACCTGAGCGGAGACCTACCCGATGGCTGGGATAAGGGGCTGGACGGGCTGTTTTTAAAAGAAGAGAAGCCGATGGCTACCCGTGAAGCTTCGGGGATGGTGTTGAATATCGTTTCGCAAAAGGTTCATGCACTGGTCGGCGGATCGGCAGACCTGGCGCCCTCCACCAAAACGACATTGAAAGAAAAGGGGCATTTCGGCGTTGATAACTACCGCGGTCACAACCTGCACTTCGGCGTCAGGGAGCATGCTATGGGCGCAATCGCCAGCGGAATGGCTCTGCATGGCGGTATTATCCCTTATACCGCTACCTTTCTCGTATTTTACGACTATATGAGGCCGGCGGTACGTCTGGCTTCGATGATGAAGCAAAGGGTTATATTTATTTTCACGCATGATTCGGTTGGGTTGGGGGAAGACGGACCGACGCACCAGCCGATAGAGCAGCTTGC
>DUFE01000065.1 GCA_011170385.1 Dehalococcoidia bacterium
ACATATCGCCAGCCTTCCGGTAGCCATTAACCTGCAATGCCATAGTGCCCGTCACTGCGAGGCGATATTATAAGGGGGTTATTTATTATGGCAGAGCCATATATAAGCGATAATGATATAAAGTTATTTAGGGAGCGAATTGATGCTACTTACGACTTATGCGAGAAGCATAGTATAAGACTTACTACAAAAGGTCATATTAGTGCTTTTAACCCACTCGATGTAATAATGGCAATTTCTATTGAGCGCCTAGATAAAAGCTCTAAAAGATTAAATTATCTCACAAAGGTTTTAACAGGTTTAACTATTGTTTTAGCAGTTGTGGGAATAATTAACATCGTATTTTTATGAATCAGCTGTATTAACCAAAGCAATGCCTAACCTTACCACCTCTTCTACATCTAGCTTCTTTCATCCCCCTTTACGAGTATCTTTATGCCCGCCCCCAACAGCTTTTGGTCTGTGAAGGAACCGTCAAAATATAATATCGGGGAGATATAGAAAGAGGGGGATAAAGGGGGTGAGGTTATTATGGATGGTAATCTATCATTTATTTTATCTATTGCCGCCTGCCACCCTTTAAGGAAGGCGTGATAAAATAACCAGATGTGCTGACTATCGTGCGTAGAGATAAACTAAATATTTTACATCGGGTATTGATTATTGATGGCAAATGGGATAAACTAGGAACCAGGAATATGAACAGCCAGGGCGCATCGTATTTAGGTTGGGCAGCCGAAGCAGGGGTTATCTGCTTCCGGCTGGTGACTACTTGCAGGAGCCATCGACCGGCAGACACCGTCAGGCATCGGAGCCTGGCATACCTGTCGGGCTTTTTACTGCTCCCCTGAGTAGTAACTGACACGGAGACTTTCTTTCAGCTTTTCAAATCAGGGCACAGAGATAGCCTGCTAATATAGCAGGTTACCGGGGGGAGAAAGAAGTGAATACGACAAACTACAAGATAATAAGGCTCCGTCTGGAGAAGGACCGTAAGCGGTTGGCGGAGCAACTGGAGCAACTAAGAGCCAGCCGTCCGACGGAAAATCGGCGCGAGGGCAGTCCTTTCGGTAAAAGGGAAGAGGAGGCTACCGAAACCGCAGAGCTTGAGAATCGGTTAGCCCTGGAAAAGCGCCTTATCGACCAGCTGGCTGATGTGGATAATGCCCTGGCTAAATTTGAAAAGGGTAACTATGGCATATGCGAAAGCTGTGGTAATCCTATAGATATAGACCGACTGGAAGCGCTGCCTCAAGCAACGCTGTGTATGAGCTGCAAAGCGGCTCAATCGAAGAATGCAAAGACCAAGCAGTCTTAAGGCGGACTGGCGGCAAAAAGCTGTCTTTTTTGTCATTGCACTGCTGGTAATTACCGTCGACCAGCTAAGCAAGCTCTGGATAGAGCTGAACCTTGCCGTCGGCGAATCGCTACCAGAATCCGGTTTCTTGCGCCTCACCCACATACAAAATACCGGAGCCTCCTTCGGTTTCTTCCAAAACCAGACTTTATTGTTATCGATATTAAGTATAATCAGCATTTGCATTATGCTTATTCTGATTATCTTTATGTACCGTCGGATACCACTATTTAGCACTGCGATCGCCAAAGTATCACTGGGGCTTATACTCGGTGGCGTGGCCGGCAACCTGATCGACCGGTTGAGCAGCGGCTACGTCACCGACTTCATCGATTTCGGCTTCTGGCCAGCGTTTAACGTCGCCGATTCGGCAACGGTCGTCGGCTCTATAATTCTGGCTTACATACTTCTTCGCTTGGCTATAAAAGACGGGCATCCGGATGGAGAAGACGCATAGATTTACCGTCGGCGAACCTGGCAGCCGCCTGGATACCTTCATCTCCGACAGGCTGCCAGAGCTGTCCCGTACCTATATTCAGAAGCTGATTGCCGATGGCTATATCACCGTTAACGAGCGGACGGTCAAATCCAGCCACAGGGTCGTTGCCGGCGAATGCATTGCAATTACCTTTCCGCCGCCATCACCAAGCACCCTGGCGGCGGAGGATATACCGCTGAACATCGTCTATGAAGATAAAGACCTGCTGGTTATAGACAAGCCAGCCGGCCTAACTGTTCACCCGGCGCCGGGTAGCCCTGATCATACCCTAGTCAATGCCCTTCTGGCGCGTTTCGCCGATCTGCCCGCCGGCAGTGATTTAATGCGTCCCGGCATCGTACACCGACTGGACAAAGACACCTCCGGGTTGATGCTGGTAGCCAGAAACAGGGGTGCCCTCAACAAACTGGCCAATCAGTTCAAGGCTCGCTCGGTAACTAAAACGTATCTGGTGCTGGTAAAGGGGCACCTGTCCCCGGAGAGCGGCTTCATAGATGCCCCTATCGGGCGCGACCCGCATAACCGCAAGCGTATGGCGGTGGTGGATGGGGGGCGACAGGCTCGCACTGAATACAGGGTAAAAAAATATATCGGCAGTTGTAGCCTGCTCGAAGTCAGGCTGGAAACCGGACGCACCCATCAGATAAGGGTTCACCTTTCAGCTATAGGCTATCCGGTGGTCGGCGATACCACCTACGGCGTGAAATCTCAATTCTTATCACGTCAGTTCGTCCACGCTTACCGCCTGGGGTTCAGACTGCCATCCAGCGGCATATACGTTGAGTTTGAGTCCGACCTGCCGCCCGATTTGCAGCAGGCGCTGGAGAATATAACCTAGAATGTTGTCCACTATGGTGATAGAATATCAATATGCAGCCATTGTCCGATAGGCGCGAGGAGATAGTTCGGCAGAAAAGGGAGATCCCCGCCCTTGAGTTCGCCGGTTTCTGGAGAAGGTTGGTCGCCCTCCTTATCGATGTCTTTGCCGTGGCTGTCATATGTTCGATAATAATGCTGACCTTTGCTCCGTATCACCGGTTCGACTTTGGTCTGCTATGGAGCACCAGTGATATTCTTAGCGAACCGCTATGGCGTGCCGTACCCTATCTGATTGCCGGCAATGTGCTATCCCTTTTGGTAAATATTACCTATTTCGTTGGCTTCTGGGTGTGGCGGGGGCAGACGCCGGGCAAAATGCTGCTCGGCATAAAGCTGGTGAGGCAGGACGGCTCGAAGGTAACCATCGGCGTTGCCCTGTTAAGATACCTCGGCTATATCGTATCCGCTGCCGTGCTGTTCATCGGCTTTATCTGGGTAGCCTTCGACGACCGAAAGCAGGGCTTTCACGATAAGATGGCAGAGACCTATGTGGTAAGGATACCCGAAGCCCCCATCACCGCCCCGGCTGCCGGGCAGAGCGTGGGGGGGTAGAGAAAAGGTGGATTAATAAAAATGAAACTCCGCATTTTTTGCTTGCTGCTGGTATTCACCATCCTGTTAATACCAACGGGATGCCAGAACTATAAACCGCAGCTAGATGAGCTTCAAAGGCAATATGACGAGCTCCTACAGCAGAACCAGCAGCTCCAAGAAGAGCTTCAGGAAGCCCTCGATGAACTTGAACTGTATCAGGGCACGGGCATAAGGGTATATAGCGGTATACAACCCGGAGTAATAAGGAATGAGCTAATGGAAGAAGTAGTGTTGATAAACAAAGAGGCGACACGTAATCCTACCTGGGATGAGCTTATGTCGTTTCTTGGGCAGGATGCTACGGATTCCATGTTATATGGCCCTCAGCTATTATGCGGCGGATTTGCCGAAGCATTGCATAATAATGCAGAGAGGGCTGGGATAGCATCTGCTTTTATGGCGATAAACTTCGAAGAAGGAATCGGGCATGCTATCAATGCCTTTAATACCAGCGACAAGGGACTCGTCTATATCGACTGCACGGGAGATGATACCCATTCAACACACCTGCCTGGTTATATCTATATAGGTGATACCGGCAGCCATGATACAATAGCTTATCTTGAAATCGGAGAGCCGATTGGTCATATAAACATCGGTCTTTCTTACGGGCTTGACTACAGCGATTACGAGCAGTGGAAACTGGACGTACAGGCAATGATTGACAGATTCAACGAGGCAACCACCAACGAATAGATGCAGCAGATTAAAGAGTTAAGCGACGGCACGCTGGGTACCTTCTGGCAGGAGGATACTACAGCGATTGTAAAAAGTATCGAAATATACTGGTGATTGAACTATATGGCAAAAGAAAAAGAAAACGTTAGAGTCCGTTATGCCCCCAGCCCTACCGGTTCACCGCACGTGGGTAATATACGGACGGCGCTGTTTAACTGGCTATTCGCCCGCCACCATGGCGGCAGTTTTATTGTCCGTATCGAGGATACGGATGTCGCTCGTAGAGTGGAAGGAGCGGTGGACACCATCCTGGAGGCACTGCGCTGGCTGGATATGAACTGGGACGAGGGACCAGAGGTGGGAGGTGAGCATGGCCCTTATTTCCAGTCGCAACGGCTGGAGCTTTATCAGTCCGCCGCCAAGCGTCTGGTGGAACAGGGCGATGCCTACTACTGCTACTGCACACCGGAGAGGCTGGAGGAGATGAGAGCCGAGCAGGTCAAACTGAAGCAACCGCCAGGCTATGACCGCCGTTGTCGTGGGCTATCAGCGACCGGCAGCCTGCTGAAGTTTATATCCGGTTCCAGGCGGGTAATCCGCTTTATGACACCACTGGAGAAGCAGACCTCGTTCACCGATTTGATCCGCGGCGAAGTAACGTTTGAAAACGCCAATATCGACGATTTCGTTCTGCTCAAATCCGACGGCTATCCGACTTACCACCTTGCAAGCGTCGTCGACGACCATGTAATGGCTATAAGCCATGTGCTGCGTGCCGAGGAGTGGCTATCCAGCACTCCCCGCCACCTTATGCTCTACCGGGCGCTGGGCTACAAGCCACCTCAGTTCGCACACCTACCGATGTTGCTGGGCACCGACCGCTCCAAGCTAAGCAAGCGTCACGGGGCGGTATCGGTAACCGAATATAAGGCGCAGGGCTACCTTGCCGAGGCGATGCTTAACTTCCTGTCTTTGCTTGGATGGTCTCTGGATGATAAGACCGAGATTATGAACCGCCAGAAGCTTATCGACAATTTCTCCCTGAAAAGGGTCAGCCAGACGGCTGCTATATTCAACCGGGAGAAGCTGGACTGGATGAACGGCTTCTATATCCGCAGTCTCGACATCGGCGATTTTACCCGGCGGGTGATTCCCTTCCTGGAAAGAGATCTGTCGACTGAGATAAAGAGACCGCTCCCGGATAAATACGTCAGCCGTATAACACCGCTTATACATGAGAGAGTCAAAACTCTGGCAGATGTGACGGAGTTAACCGACTTCTTCTTTATCGATGAGCTTGACTACAAGCCGGAGCTGCTGATTGTCAAGAAGATGAACCCGGATCTTGCGGTTAAAGTTCTGGAGACGTCGCGGAAAAGGCTGGGAAGGCTAAAGGAGTTTGACGAGAACTCACTGGAAGGCGCGCTGCGGCCGCTTACCGAAGAGCTTGAGATGAAGACGGGACAGGTATTTGGCACGCTGCGGGTGGCCGTTACCGGCAGGTCGGTAGCACCACCGCTGTTTCAGACGATGGCCGTTCTGGGCAGGGAACGCTGTCTGGATAGAATCAAGGCAGCGTTGAGAAAGCTGAAGGTGGCACCTGAAGAGCCCGAGGGTGAATGATCATCCCCGCTTGCTTGAGGTTGAAAATGAATCCTTTGCAGCCCAGTTATATTTCCCTCTATAAATGCGGCGAGCTGGAAAAGCGGGCGGAGAGACTATGGCAGCGGCTGGCGTCATGTGATATTTGCCCCCGCGAGTGCGGTGTCGACCGCCTGGCAGGCGAGAAAGGCTTCTGTCATTCCGGCTATAAACCCATCGTCGCTTCCGTCTGCGATCACCATGGCGAGGAACCAGTGCTTTCCGATAGGCGCGGGTCGGGGACGATATTTTTCGGTAACTGTAACCTGCGCTGCCGTTACTGCCAGAACCACCAGATAAGCCAGGATTATGAAGCCCAGAAAGCCAACGAGACGGACTGCCATTCACTCGCCCGGTGTATGCTGCACCTGCAGAATGACCTCGGTTGCCATAATATTAACCTGGTTTCGCCGTCGCACTTCGTGCCGCAGATAGTTAAGGCTTTGCTGGAAGCTATACCGATGGGGCTGAAAGTACCGCTGGTATATAACACCAATGCCTACGATTCGTTAAAGACATTAAGGGAACTGGACGGCGTCATAGATATCTACCTGCCGGATTTGAAATACGCCTCCGATGACTATGCCCGCAAGTTCTCCAGAGCACACGAATATGTCCATCACTCCCGAAATGCCGTCAAGGAGATGTATCGCCAGGTAGGGGAGCTGGTGGTGGATGAGAGCGGCATAGCCAGGAGAGGGCTAATCGTTCGCCACCTGATATTGCCTAATAGAATCGCCGGCAGCCGTGAGTCGCTCCTCTGGTTATCAAGGGAGGTTTCGCCCAGAGTCGCCGTCAGCCTTATGTCGCAATACCACCCGATGCACAAGGCTTATAAACACGAGCTGCTTTCAAGACCCATCAGGTTATCCGAATACAATGAAGCGCTACAAGCGATGGAGGCAGCCGGGCTGGAGGAGGGATGGGCACAGAAGCTGACATCTCACCGAAATTACCTGCCCGATTTTGAGCGTGACGATCACCCGTTCAGACTGGGAGTTTAGCCGTACAGTATTATATATCAGGAGGGAACGAGCTATGAGAGTCGAGTTCAAAGAGCAGAAAGCGCAACCTGTGCTGTCAATCCGAACACGGACAAACCTTACTGACCTGCCAAAGCTCATCGGTGACAGTTACCACAAGATTGCGGCATACCTGGAGGAGCTTGGGGAGAAGCCGGCGGACGTGCCTTTTACCGCCTATCACAACATGGATATGAAGAACATGGATGTCGAGATGGGTTTCCCCGTTACCAGACCGCTGCCGGGCAGGGGCGATATCAAGGCAGGCAAAACAGCTGGCGGACAGGTAGCCGTGTATATGCACACAGGTCCTTATTCCAAACTGGAGGTGGTGTACAACGAGATATTCAGGCAAATTGCTGAAAAGGGATGCCAGCCGAAGGGTATTTATTACGAGTATTACTACAATTCACCCGACGAAGTACTGGAGAGCGAGCTTCTAACCAGAATCGTAATACCTCTTATATAGAGAGGCTTTATCTTTTGCGGTTGCAAAAAGCGAAGTGAATCTTCAAACCGTTGCGTTTTTTATCCTTCTTGTTGACATTCTCGATGAATGTCTCCAAGTCTGTTTTTTCTTCTTTCTTTTCCTCAGTCATAGGGGTCGGTTACCTCGTTATAATAATCTGATCGTTGATTATACCACGGCCCTGGGAATTAATGGAAATTAGATAAATTCTGGTATTAATTAAAGGGCGGCGAGCAATTTTCTCCTTGTAAGGAGAGGGGTGAAGCCCCTCAAACTCCCCTGCATACTTTTTTAATTTGTCGACAAGCGATTACAAATAAAAGTCACGGTATCCCCCGAGCTCTGTTTTGCACTTTCCGCAAACTATTGACAGCTGATATCTGTTCTGCTAGTATCTAATTGATAATCCTTTTCAATTAGATAGCTATGAAGATAACCGAGACAGGGATAAAGACAGCATTAAGGCAGCACGGCTACAAGCTCACCCGCCAGCGCCTGTCCGTTATTAATGCGGTTATCTCCAGCAAAGACAGCCTGACTCCGGCGGATTTATACAACAGACTAAACAGGCACTATCCAGACATAGGTCTGGCAACAGTATACCGCACCCTGAGGCTGCTGGATGAGATGGGGCTTCTATGCAAGCTGCACACTAGCAGCGACTGCAACAGCTGCACCATCGGCGCCCCCGATCGTCACCATCACCTTATCTGCTCCGGCTGCGGCAAGGTTATCGACTTTTCCTGCCGCAGTATGGCTGAATTTGAAACCAGCTTGGCTAAAGAGACCGGCTTCGAAATAAAAGACCATCTGCTCGAGTTCACCGGTTACTGTCAGAGCTGCCGCATAGACCATATGCAGAGCTAGGAATCCGGTAATTTTGTATTCGGAGGGTTATTACCAGAAAATGTGGAAAAACCTGATAGACGAATTGAGGGCTCATATTCCGTTTACCGCCCTCGGGGCTACCATCGGGATTGTAGTAATGTGGATAATAATCCTCACCGATTCATTCGCTGGTTTTACCGGAATCTCAGAACCGCTATTCGAGGTTTTGCACCCGACACACGTCGTCTTGAGCGCTATCGTGACCACAGCGCTGTATAAGAAGTACGGCAACGGAAAGCTTTGGGCAATAATACTGGTCGGTTTCATCGGCTCCATAGGAATCGCCACATTGAGCGACTCGCTTATCCCATACCTGGGGGAAACACTGCTTGGACTGCCCAACCGAGAAGTTCACATCGGCTTCATCGAAGAGTGGTACATAGTTAACCCGGCGGCACTTCTCGGCATCGCCATCGGTTACTTCAAGCCGGCAACCAGAATACCGCACTTCGGGCATGTCTTCATAAGCACCTGGGCATCGCTAGCTCACAATGTTATGGCAATGGACGTGACGATAAGCTTCCTGGCGCTACTCGGCATATTTACCTTCCTGTTCCTTGCCGTCTGGGTTCCCTGCTGCACCAGTGATATAATCTTTCCGCTACTGTTCACCAAAAAGAGGTTGTCACCCCAGCATATATAGCCTATAATCAACCAGGCAATTCTTGTAGCAAGGGGGAACTTTTGAACCTTTCCGTTCAGTTGGCGCCCAAAAACAGGCGTGGCTTGCTACTGGCGAATTCGGTGATGACCGCCTCCGGAACCTTTGGCTACGGCACCGAGGACGATCACCCATTCGATATCCAGAGGCTCGGAGCCATCGTTTCTAAAGGGACAACCTTGGAGCCTTGGGAAGGCAACATCCAACCCCGGATTGTCGAAACAGCCGGCGGTATGCTCAACTCCATCGGGTTGCAGAATATCGGCGTCAAGGCTCTTATTAAAGAGAAGGCTCCTATCTGGGCGAAGTGGCGGGTGCCGGTTATCGTCAATATCGCCGGTAAAACTATAGATGACTATACCAGATTGGCGGAGCTTCTCGACGAGGTGGACGGCGTCAGCGCCTTGGAAGTGAACATAAGCTGCCCCAACGTAAGAGAAGGTGGTACCGAGTTTGGCGCCGACGCCAAATCAGCATCCAGGGTAACCGCCGCCGTAAGGAAGGCTACCTCACTACCGGTAATGGTCAAGCTAACTCCTAACGTCGGCGACATTACCTGCATAGCTATAGCCGTCGCCGAAACCGGTGCCGACGCCATATCGCTAATAAACACGATCAAGGGAATGGCTATAGACATAAACAGGCGAAAACCGCTACTGGGTAACGTAACAGGCGGGTTGTCCGGCCCAGCAATCAAGCCGGTGGCTCTGGCTATGGTGTTCGAGGTAGCCGATGCGGTGGATATACCACTTGTCGGCTGTGGTGGCATTACCACCGCTACCGACGCCATCGAGTTCATTATGGCAGGCGCCAGCGCCGTACAAGTAGGCACCGCCTCCATGATCAATCCCCACGCCCCCATCGAAATCCTGGAGGGGGTGGAAAAGTTTATGCTGGATGAGGGAGTAGATAGCATAACCGATCTTATCGGCGCCGCCCGATGCTGACCTGTGCTTATGGGGGAGGCTGTTACAGGTGAATAAGATTGTTACAGGTAGAATCTGTATCTTTCTGTTGGCCATACTTTTATGCCTCTCCAGCCTGTCATTTATTGGCTGCAAACGCACCGTCGATTATGAAATCCAGATTACATCATCCCCGGAAACGGCAACCACTTACCCGGAAATCGATGAATACATCACCCGGCAGATGGCGGATGAGGATGTCCCCGGGCTGGCAGTGGTCGTCGTTCAGGGGGATGAGATTATCTATCTAAAGGGTTTCGGCGTTACCAGCTTGAATAATCCCTCCCCGGTAACACCCCGGACCATCTTTGACCTGGCGTCAATCAGCAAATCTTTCACTGCCCTGGGGGTACTTCTGCTGCGGGACAAAGGCTTGATAGACCTGGATACCCCCGTCCAACAGTACCTAACCGATTTCCAGCTAGACGACCCCCGAGCGGCGGACATTACCGTACGCCAGCTGCTCAACCAGACCAGCGGTTTGCCGGGTAACTTCTCCGCCCCGCTGATATTCCAGCACGGGGAAGACGAGTTCAAAGAGGTGATATCCGCTATAAACCATATAAAGCTCAACCGCGACCCGGGTTCTTCTTTCGAATATGCCGATGTAAATTATTGTCTGTTGGGGGCGCTTATCGAGCAGGTAACCGGAACTACCTTCGAAGACTATATGCAGCACAGCATTTTCAAGCCACTGGGGATGGATAACACCACCCTTTACCCTGAAGAAGCCGCCGGGCTAGATCGGGCGGACGGGCACCAGCCGATGTACGGGCATGTCATCGCCCGCAATATGGAAATCTACCGCAGCGCTCTGCCTGCTGGCTGGGTGATGTCCAGTGCCGAAGATATGGGCATCTGGCTTATCGCTCACCTCAACTGTGGCTGTACCGATAAGGGACAGATAATACCCGAAGCCGATATCGAGGAATGCCACAACGTAGCGGTAACGTTTGTGGAAAACGGCAGCGAAACCGGCTACGGTATGGGCTGGCTCATCAGTTGCGGCGGCAGCGATGTATCGCTTATTTGGCACGGCGGCGATACCCCCAACTTCACCACGGATATGATCCTGCTACCAGACTACGATATGGGGATGGCGGTACTGGTGAACAGCCAGGCAAGCACCATCGGTCACAGCATCGCCCCCGGTATAGCCAACCTGCTGCTGGGGCTGGAGCTGGAGCCGATGGTGGTGCCCTGGTGGGCGCACTGGAAGACAATCGATACCATAGCTACGGCAGCTTTAGTATTCGTCTATATGCTATTGATAGGGCTGGCTTATTACATCTGGCGGATATGGCAGCAGTTTCACACCGGAGAGCGGCGCTTCGTTAAATCGCCATTCGCTGTTAATACTATACCAAGCTGGCAGCTTATGCTCTATTCCGCCCCGCTGGTGCTTCTTATTTTGATATTTATATCCTGTTATCTGGTGGTGAATACCCTGTACGGCTACAACTTTTTCGAGGTTCTGGTTATGTTCCACATAGCGGCACCGCCCGGTGTTTATATAACGGGAATAACGGTGCTGATCCTGGTACCGATATGGGCGCTGCTGCTGGCATTCGTCGGCTTGTTCACCCGCAGCAGTAAAGCTACAGGCTAATCCTCCACCAGCTTCTGCCCAGCGAAATAGGCTTGCTTCAGGGCTCCGGGGTGCTTGATTATATCGCCTTTTTCATCCACGCCTGGGAAGAACAACCCACCGGCATAGCTTATATCCAGGGTGGCAAAGAGCGCCTTTACCGTAGCCAGTGACGGCTGGAACAGGTCGGCTTTTTTTTGTGCGCTAACGGAAATAAAAAAACCCTTCCGCCAACGTTTATTACCGAGGGGCGGCAGGTTCAACACGTACTTCCGCGCCCAAAGCGCCTGGCAGCGGTCTATCATTGCCTTTGTCTGGGCGGTTACCCCCATAAATTGTACCGGCGAAGCCAGAACGACCCTGTCGGCAGCGGCAAGCTTGCGATAGATAGCCTGCATATCATCATCGTATTTGCACTTACCCGTCTTGTGGCAGGCATCGCAGTGCTGGCAGAGAATAAACTTTAGGTCATTGAGGATAATGGTTTCGACCTCGGCTCCCCGGTCGGCGGCTCCTTTTAACAGCTCTGCCAGCAGCAAATCAGTGTTGCCATTCCGCCTCGGGCTGCCGGCAATCCCCAGCACCTTCATTTCAGCTTTGCCTCTATAACTTTCATTACTTCAGCTTCCTTAGCCGACATTATGTCTGCCTCGTTATCCTTGATATGATTGTAGCCCAGTAGATGGAGCACGCCGTGAATTATAAGAATAGCGATTTCCTTTTTAACCGGGTGCCCGCGCTCTTCCGCCTGACGAACGACTTGTGGGTAGCTGATAATAACCTCACCCAGGTGTTTCACCCCATCGGGTGGGGCGGCGAATATCGAATCCCCCTCTGCGTCGCCTTCGGGTTGCAGGTTGAAGGAGAGGACATCGGTAGGCTCGTCCCGTCCCCGGTAATCCCTGTTCAGCTCCCGCACCTTTTCCTGCCCGGTGATGACTATGCCCAGCTCAGCATCCTCACCGATACCCTGGGCTACCAGGGTCGCCCGGGCTATGCTATCCAGCCAGCCGGCATCCAGGTGCTTTTCAAAACCTGCATCAAATAGAACGTTTATCTCCACAGCGTTTTATCATATCATACGCCAAAGGCACCCTCAAACCGCCCGAAATAAATAATCTTATGCCCCTAACTAAAACCGGATTATATCGTTATTACTATTGAGTTTATATCCCGATAGGGGGGTGGTCATATGAAAAAGCTTATTCTATCACTGATGATGATGGGTGTTTTACTGGCTACGACTTCCTGTAGTCAGATGGTATCCGGAGACGAGCTAAAATCCGGTAAGCCCTATGATACCTCCCCGGATGTAAGCGCTACCGATTTGGAAACCCTGGTCAACGGCAACACTGATTTCGCCTTCGACCTGTACCGACAGCTCAATGAAAAAAACGACGGCAACCTGTTCTACTCACCATACAGCCTATCTCTGGCGCTGGCAATGACCTACGCCGGTGCCGAGGGCGAAACGGAACAGCAGATGGCGGAGGTCCTACACTTCATCCTAGAGGATGAGGACCTGCACGCCGCCTTTAACAAGCTGGCTCTGGAGCTCGCCAGTCGCGGCGAGGGTGCCGATGGCAAGGATGACGAAGGCTTTCGGCTAAATATCGTCAATGCTATCTGGGGGCAGCAGGACTATGAGTTTCTGTCCGAGTTTCTTGATGTTCTGGCGAAAAACTACGATGCCGGCTTGAGAATACTCGACTTCATAAACAAGCCTGAAGAATCCCGCATCACAATAAACGACTGGGTCAGCGATCAGACGGAGGGTAGAATCGAAGACCTCATCAAAGAAGGTGTTATTAACTCCCTGACCCGCCTTGTCCTGACCAATTCCATCTACTTCAACGCCGCCTGGAAATACCCCTTTGACGAAGAAAACACCTATGATGACACCTTCTATCTGCTAGACGGCAGTGAGATTACCGTTGAGATGATGCATCAGACGGAGGAGTTCGGCTATGCCGAGGGCGACGGCTACCAGGCGGTCGAGTTGAAATATGATGGCGATGAGTTGTCCATGATAATACTGCTACCTGAAGAAGGTAACTTCGAAGCCTTCGAAAGCGCCCTAGACGCGCAGATGCTTGAGGGAGTCATCTCTGGCATGGAAACCGCCAATGTCACTCTGGCGATGCCGAAGTTTGAATACGACTCCGAGTTCAGCCTGAAGGCCGCCCTGGAAGCTATGGGGATGCCGGTCGCCTTCTCAATGGATGCGGATTTCTCCGGTATGACCGGTAATGCCGATTTGTTCATCAAAGATGTTGTCCATAAGGCATTCGTCTCCGTTGATGAAGTCGGCACGGAAGCAGCTGCCGCCTCAGCAGTGATAATGGAGCTGAAGGCAGTCCCCGGAGAGCCGGTCGAGGTTACCATTGACCAGCCGTTTATATACCTGATTCAGGATATCCAGACTGGCGCCATTCTCTTCATCGGAAGCGTCGTTAATCCAGGCGCATAGTGATTTTATACTATCGATATTACGTTCCCTCCTTCATTTCCCCTCCCTTCTCCGAAGGGAGGGGAATTTTTAGGATGGGAATTAACAGGGTGAGGTTGCCTTGATAAAGATTGAACTGGGTTGAAACCACCCCACCACTCTGCCATCTTTGCTTCTACTTCCCATCCGGCCCACACTCGGCAGCCCGTTCACAATATAACGTGAGCCCGCCATCCCGCTAATTAGCCGTCTTTGAGCAATCAGGTTCAATATGATATATTAGTGATGTCGGCTGTAATTATTATGCTGGGCGGCTGGGAGGGGTCGCATAGTGGCCTAGTGCGGGCGCCTGCTAAGCGCTTACCCCGGGAAACCGGGGTCGAGGGTTCGAATCCCTCCCCCTCCGCCAGAAAAGCCTCATCTCACCTAAAGGAGACATCTTACCAGGGCAGAATATATGCCTCACTATTATATCTGGACCATCGGCTGTCAGATGAACCGGGCAGAGTCCGAGCGGCTGGAGAGCCTTTTCCAGCACCTCGGCTACCAGCCGACAACGGCTGCCGAAGATGCCGACCTCATCGTACTCAATAGCTGCGTGGTGCGCCGTCACGCCGAAGACCGTATCGTTAACAAAATAAACGCCTTAAAAAAGCTTAAGTTCACGCCCAAGCCGCCGACGATTGCCGTCACCGGTTGCCTGGTCGATTCCGGCACCACCAGGCTGCAGTACAGATTTCCCCACGTGGACCACTTCTTCAAACCGGGTGAATATCCGCCGTGGCTGGCGGAAGCTGAGTCGTTCCCGGTACCACCGCAGCAACCGTCGCCGAGCACTTACGTCCCCATTATCCAGGGTTGCAATAACTTCTGCACGTATTGCGTCGTTCCTTACCGCCGGGGGCGAGAAAAGAGCCGCCCCGTCGATGAGATCGTCGGCGAGGTGAAAGAGCTGGCGCGGCGCGGTGTAAAAGAGGTCGTTCTGCTAGGGCAGAACGTTGACTCCTACGGGCACGACCTGCCTCAAAAGCCCGACCTTGCCGGTCTGCTCTACATGCTTAACGTCGTTGACGGCATCAGACGCATCCGCTTCTTGACCAACCACCCGAAGGATATGAGTGACCGCCTTATTACTGCAATAGCCGAGCTGGACAGGGTATGCCGCCAGATAAACCTGCCCGTACAAGCGGGAGACGATGAAATCCTCAAGGCGATGGGGCGTGGCTACACCGCCGAAGACTACCGTAATCTGGTGGCACGAATTCGGAGCAGGGTTTCGGATATATCCTTGAGCACAGACGTTATCGTCGGCTTTCCCTCGGAGAGCGACGTGCAGTTCCGGGCTACAGTCGGACTGCTGCGCGAATTGAGGTTCGACACCGTACATGTCGCCGCCTATTCACCCCGCCGGGATACTGCCGCCTGCCGCAACCTCGAAGATAACGTGCCGCCGGAGGTCAAGAAAGAGAGGCTGGGTATCATCGAGCGGCTACAGGGAGAGATAGCCGCCGATATAAACAGCCGCCTTCTGGGTGAAACAGTAGAAGTACTGGTGGAGGGCAGGAAGAAGGGCAGGTGGCACGGCAGAAGCCAAAATGGTAAACTGGTATTCTTCAGCAACGGCGGTGAGTTGCTGGGAAAAATAGTGAAAGTAAAGATCGAAAAAACGAGCCCCTGGGCGCTCCAGGGAATAATAAACGAATAGCTCTGGCCGGTCTTAAGGAGGAAAAATGACAAAGGTAGTATCGATAGCCCTGATACTGATGCTGGTTGCAGGTCTGGCTCTTATGGGTGGCTGTACGGCAACGGAAGGAGGAGACGCCACTATCAGTACCATCTACCTGGTCGTCTTTATGGTACTGCTCTTCGGTGTCTTCTACTTTCTTATCATCCGACCGCAGCGCAGGAGGCAGCAGGAACAACAGCAGATGACCGAAGGGCTGCAACCAGGCGACCGGGTGATTACCATAGGCGGTATCTTCGGCAGAATCGAAAGCATCCGCGAGGACAGTGTCGTTCTGAAAGTAGAATCGGTAGCGACGATAAGAGTCGCCAAAAACGCAATCGCCGGCAAACAGATAGAAAGCCAGTAGATAGCTTTCTCAGGATCTCCAGCTGGAATTAATGATATAGTCTGGGAGGTAGCCCGATTAATCGCTATGATTACATCATAGTCGGCAGTGGTATCGCCGGGCTGTACTGCGCCCTTCTGGCACAGAAACAGGGCAGCGTCCTCCTGATAACCAAAGGCGGCATCGACGACTGCAACACCAGATTTGCTCAGGGTGGTATCGCCGCCGCCATAGGCGCAAGCGACTCGCCGGAGCTTCATTTCAAGGACACCATAGCCGCTGGCGACGGCTTGTGCAACGAAGAGGCAGTGCGTATTCTGGCTAACGAAGCCCCCGACCGCATCGCTGACCTGGTCAACCTAGGCGTACCCTTCGATACACTGGATGGCAAGATCGATCTTACCCTGGAGGCGGCGCACAGCCTGCCCCGAATCCTCCACGCCGGGGGTGATACCACCGGCGAGCACATAGAGCTAACGCTAAGCAAAAAAGTGCGCGCAACCGAAATACACGTCCTGGAGCACCATCTGGCGATCAAAATCCTCATAGAGGAGGGCAGGGCTTGCGGGGTAAGAGTCCTGGACTGCGAAAACAACTCCATAGAGGAGTTCGGTGGTAGCTTCCTGATACTGGCTACCGGCGGCGCCGGGCAGCTATTTAGCTTTACCACCAACCCCGAAGTCGCCACCGGCGACGGCATCGCCCTGGCTTTCCGCGCCGGCGCTGAGATAGCGGACATGGAGTTTTTCCAGTTCCACCCGACGGCGCTTCACCTTCCCGGGATAATCCCCTTCCTTATATCGGAATCGGTCAGGGGCGAGGGGGGAATACTGCGAAACGATGACGGCTACCGCTTCATGCCCGGCTATACACCACAGGCGGAGCTGGCGCCGAGAGATATTGTCGCCCGCAGTATCCTGCACGAAATGGAAAAAACCGGAGCGGATAGTGTCTTCCTCGACGTCACCCACCTGCCACCCCACATCACCGCCACCAGATTTCCCCAGATATACTGCTTCTGCCTAGACCACGGGCTGGATATAACCAAACAACCGATACCGGTATCACCGGCAGCCCACTATGCTATCGGCGGCGTCAGGGTCAATACCTGGGGCGAAACCAGTATAGCCGGACTTTTCGCCGCCGGTGAGGTCGCCTGCACCGGAGCCCACGGAGCCAATCGCCTGGCTTCTAACTCGCTTCTAGAGGTGCTGATTTTCGGCAAGAGGATTATAGAAAAAACCGCCGGTGAAGATAGTTCAGCGGCATCCACCCTGGGCCAGAACAGCGATGTCCGCCTATCGCCGGAGCGAAGGCAGCCGCCCGGAGATAAGATTACACCCTGCCTCACCACCCTGCAAAGGCTGCTCTGGGATAAAGCGGGTATACTAAGAAACGAAGAAGGGCTTAGCGGAGCCGCCGGCACCCTGTCCTGGTGGCAGGAATCACTGCCACAACCCAAAGACCGCCCCTCCCATGAGCTGGCAAACCTTATCCTGACCGGACGCCTGCTTACTGAGGCAGCTATCGCCAGGCAGGAAAGCCGCGGCGCCCACTTCCGCTCTGACTTCCCCAGATCATTGCCCGAATGGCGCAGACATATCGTGATAAAATTTGATTAAGGGAGCGAGGTTGTTATGAATAGTAGTCTCCTTATTATCTATTCCCACCCGCAGCCCTTTTAGGAAAAATAAAAATGGGCAATCTAAAACCAATCGAAGAGCAAATCAAGAACATCATAGACCTTGCGCTGTTGGAAGACACTTCTGCTGGCGATACAACCAGCCGCATACTGATACCGGGCGACCTCGACGGCGAAGCAAGCATAACACCCAAGGAAAACGGCATACTTGCCGGTGGCGACGTTGCCAGACTGGTCTTTTTGAGGGTAGAGCCCTCGCTCAAGGTGGAGCTGCTTATCCCGGATGGAAAGAAATTGAAGGCAGGGGATAAGGTAATCACCACCAGCGGTAACTTAGCTGCTATCCTCAAAGCAGAGCGAACTGCCCTCAATCTCCTGGGTCGTTTGAGCGGTATCGCCACCGAGACGGCTAAGTATGTCGTCCGTGCAAAGGGAACGCCCGCCGTCATTACCGATACCCGCAAGACGGCACCGGGAATGAGGCTGCTGGACAAGTATGCGGTGCGCATCGGCGGCGGGAAAAATCACCGCTTTCACCTCGGTGATGGCATCATCATAAAGGACAACCATATAGCGGCTCTGCGGACCCAGGGTATGAGCCTGGCGGATATCATCACCATGGCTAGAGTGAATGCCCCGGAAGGCTTGAAGATTGAGATAGAGGTCAATACTATCGAAGATGCAATGGAAGCTGCGGACGCCGGCGCCGATATAGTTATGCTGGATAATATGCCTCCTGAATTAATGAAGCGCGTGGTAGAGCAAATGCCGGCAAAGGTAAAGACCGAAGCCTCCGGCAGTATAACGCTGGATGATGTGCGCCGGGTGGCTATGATGGGCGTAGATACTATATCCATCGGTGCTATAACCCACTCTGCAAAGACGCTGGACTTCAGCCTCAGGCTGGAAACGAAGGCGTAGAGTCTATAAAACGGGATTTCTAGAATGGAAATACCAGCCGAAAATATAGAATACTCTGAGGCAAAGGAAAGAACAGGCATCAAAAGGTGGCTCAGGCTGCTGCTTATAACATTCGGTACCGTTTTCGTTGGCCTGGGCATCGTCGGCATTTTTATACCTATATTGCCCACCACTCCATTTCTATTGCTGGCAGCAGCCTGCTACGCCAGGAGCTCGCCGAAGTTCTATCGCTGGTTGCTAACCAACAGGTGGTTCGGTACTTATATAGACAACTATCGTCACAAGCGGGGCATGCCGTTAAAGATGAAAATGGCGATTGTAGCTCTTCTCTGGCTGACTATCGGGCTCTCTGCAGCTTTTGCTACAGATTCCCTGGCGGTCAGAATTATACTTATGGTGATAGCCATCGGAGTATCGGTGCATATCCTGTACATAAAGACAATGAAGCGTTAAGAGTAGCGAAGAGAAAACATGATGACAAAACTGACGTTTTACGGTGGCATTGGTGAAATCGGCGGTAACAAGGTTCTTTTAGAGGACGAGGG
>DUFE01000066.1 GCA_011170385.1 Dehalococcoidia bacterium
CTCCTTCTCGGCAGCAGCAAACTCGTCACCTACCGGACCGACGATTTCCTCCATAAGGCGGCTCAAGCTGACGATGCCGGCGGTTCCGCCGTATTCATCGACAACGATAGCCATACGATAGTTCTTATCTTTCATCTCGGCAGAGAGGTCGCTGATGCGCTTGGTTTCCGGGGTGAAGTATGCCGGGCGAATTAGCTCGTCTATCGGACTGTCGTTGGTCGCCATGCCCTTCGCCAGCGCCATCAAAACGTCCTTGATGGATATAACTCCGACCACGTTGTCCATGTTCTCCTCGTAAACCGGGAAGCGGGACATAGGCGATTCGGCATAGATCGCCAGAAACTCCGCCAGCTTTTTGCCCTTCTCAACGCCAACCACCTCCGGCCGGGGCACCAGCACCTCGCTGACAGGGCTATCGCCGAACTCAAAGACGGCGTTCAGCAGCTCGGCTTCCGCCTCTTCCACGGTACCTTCCTTGTGCCCCACCGTAATCATGGTACGGATTTCCTCATCGCTGACCAGCGACTTGGATACCGGTGTCCCTCCGAGCAGCTTGGTCACACCCGAAGCCATCCAGCTCAAGATCACAACCACCGGCGAGAAAATCCAGGAGATAATCTCCACCGGTCGCACGAAAAGCAGCGCCAACCTTTCGGCATGGCGATTTGCGAAGGTCTTGGGCACCGTTTCGGCGAATATTAAGAGTATTATCGCCATACCAAAGGTGGCGATGATGACCCCCACATCCTGCCCCCAGATATTAACCGCCAGTATGGTGGCTATGGCAGCAGCAGCGGTGTTGACCAGGTTATTGCCCAGCAGGATTGTGGATAGAAACCTGTCCGGACGCTCCAGCATCTTGGCGACGCGACTTGCCCTCTTGACCTTGGTTTCGACCATATGCTGAACGCGAAACCTCTCCAGGGAAATAAAAGCCGTCTCCGAGCTGGAAAAAAAGGCTGACAGGATTAGACAAATAAAAAGAAACACCAGATACAGTGTTTCGACCGACATTCCGCCTCACCTCTCTTTTTCACTAATGAGTTTATCGTCAGCCCTAAAGCTGGTTCTAAACCATAATATCACTGGCTAACGGGTGTGTCAAAGAGAATAGCCATCTGCCTATCTGTGTTATAATTTTAGACGTGAAGATTTTCGGCATAGAGACATCCTGCGATGAGACTGCAGCTGCAGTTGTCGAAGATGGTTTTGAAATCCTCTCCAACGAGATTGCTTCGCAGGTGGAGATTCACGCCCGCTATGGCGGCATTGTGCCTGAGGTGGCTTCCAGGCAGCATATTCTAGCTATTATTCCCATTATCCAGCAAGCCCTTGACAAAGCCAATACCGGCTGGCAGGAACTGGATGGCATCGCCGTCACCAATGGACCAGGGCTGGCAGGCTCGCTGCTGGTTGGGGTTAGTGTCGCCAAAGCCATTGCCACTGGCCAGGGGCTGTCTATGATCGGTGTCAACCACCTGGAAGCTCACATATACGCCAACTGGCTCGGCAAAAACGAGCCTGAGTTCCCCCTGTTGTGCCTTATCGTATCCGGCGGGCATAGCGACCTGGTGCTGATGCGTGGTCACGGGGACTACACCGTACTGGGACGGACGCGGGATGACGCCGCCGGCGAAGCCTTTGACAAAGCCGCCCGTATACTAGGGCTGGGCTATCCAGGAGGACCCGCCATTGACAGGGAAGCTGCTAAGGGCAACCCCTGTATAGATCTGCCGCGTTCCTGGCTGAAAGGTACCAACGATTTTAGCTTCAGCGGCGTTAAGACAGCCCTATTCCGACTGGTGGAGACAGATAAAATTAACAACACCGCCGATGCCGCCGCCAGCTTCCAGGAAGCAGTTATCGATGTGCTGGTGACCAAGACGATAGCCGCCGCAAAGCAGCACAGGACAAAGCAGATTCTATTATCCGGCGGTGTCGCCGCCAACCGGCGATTGCGGCAGCGCCTTTCGGATGAATCCCCGGTGCCAGTGCTGATACCACAGCCGATGCTGTGCACCGACAATGCGGCTATGGTAGCCGCCTGCGGCTACTTCCGTTTACAGGCGGGTAAGACCGACGGAATGGATATGGATGTAATCGCTGGGCTCAAGCTGGTTTAGTCCGTCGTTCAATCTCATAACGAAATACCTGGTAGCTCCGCTTGTCGAACAGGGCGAAGACTACCTTCTTAAGCCTTGTTTCTTCTGAAGGGTAGATTAGCACTTCGTTAATCATTATGCGGGCGCAATCTTCTACCGGGAAGCCACCGACACCGGTGCCCAACGCAGGAAAGGCGATACTTTCTATACCCATTTCTGCCGCCCTAAGCAGGCTGTTTCTGGTTGCCCTCCGTATCTTATCGGCATTGGTGGTCAGATCCTGCCCCATTACAACGGCGTGTATAATGTATCTCGCATTGAGTCTGCCGGCTGTGGTAACCACCGCCTCGCCAATGGGGGCGGGTCTCTTGCTTACCGCCTCGGCTTCTATGCACCCACCACCGGCACGTTTTATGACACCGGCAACTCCAGCGCCCATCCATAGCTGGTTATTAGCGGCGTTTACCAGGGCATCAAGCTCAAGCTGCGTTATATCTCCCTGGATAATTTCGGTTTCCAACATTTTTCGTAATAATAGCACTACCACATAGTATCGAATACCGGATATGATATACTAATCCCGTAGTGCTAAAATATTGTTAATCTAAGGCGATATATGCCTCTCTTTGCCGCTAAAACGCCATATTTTGCCGTATTTACCTCTCTTTAGATATTTTTAAGTTGCAGTGTTGCCATGATTACGCTATTATAAATTAGCAGTCTCAAGCCGAGATTGCTAATTTTACGATTACGGTAAGTAAATATTTAGGAGGAGGACAAGTATGTCAATCAACATTCAGCCGATGGCTGATCGGGTGGTGGTCAAACCGATAGAGAGGGAGGAAATGACCAAAGGGGGGATTCTCCTGCCCGACACAGCCAAGGAAAAACCCCAGGAAGGTGAAGTGCTGGCGGTAGGTCAGGGTAGGCTGTCGGAAGACGGTAAGCGGATACCGATGGATGTCAAAGTGGGCGACATCGTGGTCTATGCCCGATATGGCGGTACCGAGATCAAGGTCGATGAAGATACGCTGATGATTCTGCGCGAGAGCGATATCCTTGCCAAGAAGGGTAAATAAAAGTCAGGGAAAGGATAAAAGGAGGAAATAAATGGCAAAACAGATAATTTTCGGCGAGGAAGCCAGGCACTCCCTGAAGAAGGGAATCGATATTCTGGCGAACTCGGTCAAGGTAACACTGGGTCCCAAGGGGCGTCCAGTGGCACTGGAAAAGAAGTGGGGAGCGCCAACAGTAATCGACGACGGCGTTAACATTGCCAAGGAAATCGAGCTTCCAGATCCCTTCGAAAATATGGGAGTACAGCTTATCAAGGAAGCTGCTACCAAGACCAACGATGCCTGCGGAGACGGCACGACGACTTCCACTGTCCTGGCGGCAACCATAATCAACGAAGGTTTCAAGAATGTAGCCGCCGGCGCCGAGCCGCTGGCTCTCAAGAGGGGTATCGAGAAGGCAAGCGAAGCCATTCTCGACGAGCTGGGAAAATTGTCCACACCTGTCAAGGGTAATGACCAGATCATCCAGGTAGCCACCATAACCGCCAAGGACACTGAAATTGGCAACCTGATTGCCGATGTTATGGGGAAGGTAGGTCCGGACGGCGTCATCACCATCGAGGAGTCCAAGGGTACCAAATACGAGACGGAGTACGTAGAGGGTATGCAGTTCGACCGCGGCTACATCAGCGGCTACTTCGTCACCGATGCCGCCCGAATGGAAGCAGTGATAGAAGACCTGTCGGTACTGGTAACGGATAAAAAGATATCGGCTATCTCTGAAATCCTACCGTCGCTGGAGAGAATCCTCCAGGTAACCAAGAACCTGCTCATCATCGCCGAGGATGTGGATGGCGAAGCGCTGGCGACGCTGGTGGTTAATAAGCTGCGCGGCACGATGAACATTCTGGCGGTCAAAGCCCCCGGCTTCGGCGACCGCAGAAAGGCAATGCTGCAGGATATTGCCATCCTTACCGGAGCCACCGTAATCACCGAGGATATAGGTCGCAAGCTGGATTCCATAAATCCAGAGGACCTAGGCAAAGCACGGCGCGTTGTTGCTGATAAGGACAGCACAACCATCATCGAGGGCAAGGGCTCACCCGAAGCTATAAACGATAGAATAAAGCAGATAAGATCCCAGATCGAGGAAACCGATTCCGAGTTCGACAAGGAGAAATTACAAGAGCGGATGGCTCGCCTGTCGGGCGGTGTTGCAGTTATCAAGGTAGGCGCCGCCACCGAGACCGAGATGAAGGAAAAGAAGCACCGTGTCGAGGACGCGCTGGCAGCCACCAGAGCTGCAGTAGAGGAGGGCATCCTGCCCGGCGGCGGCATCAGCCTGCTTAACTCGCTCAAGGTGCTAGACAAACTGAATGTCAGCGGCGACGAAGCCACCGGCATCAACATCGTCAAGAAAGCGGTTGAGGAACCGATTCGCCTGATTGCTAGCAACGCCGGCAAGGACGGTGCCGTAATCGCCGACGCTGTCAAGAAAAGCAAGCCTGGCATCGGTTACAATGCCGATACCGATACCTTCGGCAACATGGTCGAGATGGGCATTATCGACCCTACCAAGGTGGTCAGGTCGGCGCTGGTCAACGCCACCAGCATCGCCAATATGGTGCTGGTTACCGAGTCGCTGGTGGCGGACATCCCGGAGAAGGAGAAGGCGCCACCTATGGGCGGCGGTATGGGCGGCATGGACTACGGCATGTAAACCTACCGGGTATTAGTAAAATAAGCCGCAGCCATAACGCTGCGGCTTATTCTTATATCTCAAGCAGTTCAGCCAGGGATTCGTCCTCATCGATAGGGCCAACCACTGCCAGCCGCAATCTGTCAGCTAAAAGCAGCTCCCTGGCCAGCCCCATAATTTCATCAGCAGTGATGGCATCGACGATGGCAATCACCTGATCGATATCGAGTATCTGCCTGGTTAGAACCTCCTGCCCGCCTATCCAGCCTGCCACGTTGCGGCTGTCCTCCATCCGCAGCAGCATCCTCCCCTTTACGAACTCTTTCGCCTTTGACAGCTCCAGGTCGGGAACCGCTTCTTCCCTGAATCGGCGGAGCTGCTCCAGGATGACACGGAGGGCCATAGGCAGGTTCTTTGGCTTGATGCCAGCATACACGGTAACGGAGCCGGTATCGGCGAGGTGCTCAACGAAGCTGCCGATGCTGTATGCCAGCCCCAGTCGGTCTCGCACCTCGCAGAACAGACGGCTGCTCATACCCTCTCCGAGGACAATATTGAGCAGGTCAAGGACAAAGCGTTGTGGGTCAAAGAGCGACAGCCCAGGCAAAGCCAGGCAGATATGTGCCTGCTCTATGTCACGGCGCTCTATGCGCAACCCCCGGATGATACGCTCTTTATACGGCTTGTATACCGGCGGCTTCACCCCTCCCAACCAATCCCCCAGAGCCCGGTCGGCGGCTTCCACCGACTCTTTGTGCTCTAGGCCGCCGGCAATGGAAACTACCATTTCGCCGGGCAGATAGTGCCTTTTAAGATAGCTTAACATAGCTCGCCGGCTGATTGCCGACACGGATTCCTCGCTGCCGGCGATATCCCGTCCCAGGGGATGGTTGTGCCATAGCAGCTCTTCTACCAGCAGCCCAACCCTCTGCTGCGGGGAGTCATAGCTCATCTTGATTTCCTCGATGATTACCTGTCGTTCTTTCTCTATATCTTCGAAAGCCAACCGCGGGTGGAGTATCATATCCACCAGAACATCCAGAGCCAGCGGGAAGTGGTGGCGAGCGACCTTGCACCAATAGACGGTCGTCTCTTTGTCAGTGCCTCCATTGATTATGCCGCCCATACCTTCAATCGCCTCTGAAATCTCCTTTGCCGTCGGTCGCTTTTCCGTACCACGGAATAGCAGGTGTTCAATAAAGTGCGAAACGCCGGCTATCTTATTGCTCTCATAGCGGGAGC
>DUFE01000067.1 GCA_011170385.1 Dehalococcoidia bacterium
CTTCAGATCTGTCGAATGCGTGGAGGCTTATCGGGGAGATTACCGGTATAAAGCCCGATTCCAGCAGAGCCATCAGCACGGACTGATCGACCTTGACTACGTTGCCGACATAGCCCATATCCCTGTTTCTTATCCTGCCCTGAATTAGGCTGCCGTCGACACCGCTGATGCCCACCGCGC
Organism: Dehalococcoidia bacterium; assembly: GCA_011170385.1. Classification (GTDB taxonomy): domain Bacteria; phylum Chloroflexota; class Dehalococcoidia; order Dehalococcoidales; family W693; genus W693. Next base: position 181 of record DUFE01000067.1, read on the forward strand.
GTCCACCGCCGGTGTTAATGGCGGCGACGATTTCCTTGTTTACCAGACCGCCCAGCACCGCCGTTACCATTTCGAGGGCTGCCTGGTCAGTTATGCGTTCGCCCTGGTGGAAGTTGGTTTCGGTGTTACTATGGTTCAGCCACTTGGTAACGATATTGGCGCCACCGTGCACCAGCACCAGCGGCTTACCCTGCTTCTGGAGGGAGACGATATCTTCTATGCTGGTGTCCCTGTTTTCGAATATGGAGCCGCCTAGCTTGACTACGATAATCTCCTCGGGTTTGACAGCCTTGTGTTTGCTCATTGTCATAATTGTGCTAGGTTGTGTATTCGCTATTGATGGTAACATATTCTGGGGACAGGTCGCAGCCCCAGGCGGTAGCCTTTGCCTCACCCAGATTGAGGTTAAGCTCTATGGCTACGGGGCTGTCTTTCAGCAACCGTACCACCTTATCCCTATCGTAGGCAAGCTGGCAGCCGTCCTTTAACAGGCAGATGCCACCGATATTCAGGTCTATCTTTGCTTCTATCATTTCGGCACCGCTCCTGCCAGCAGCGGCGACAATTCGTCCCCAGTTAGGGTCGTTGCCGTGAATAGCTGCCTTTACCAGGGATGAGCTGGTGATTGCCCTGGCAGCGGCTCTGGCGTCGGCGATACTGGCAGCACTGCTCACCGTAGCCTCGATAAGCTTGCCGGCGCCCTCACCATCACTGGCGATGGCTCTGGCGATATAAATGCATATTTCATTTAGGGCTTGCTGAAAGAGGGAAGCTTGACTAGATTTTCCTGTAATCACTTCTTTACCTGAGAGGCCGTTAGCCATTAAGAGAGCCGTGTCGTTGGGGCTGTTATCGCCGTCTATGGAAACCATATTGAAGGATATATCAACTGCCTGACCTAAAGACCGAGTACAAAAATCCATCTCGATGTTGGCATCAGTGGTCAAAAAGCAGAGCAGCGTTCCCATATCTGGATGAACCATACCGGAACCCTTGGCGATAGCGCCGATGGTGAACCCCTCCGCCCTTATCGCCGCCTCCTTGGTGACGGTATCCGTGGTCAGTATCGCTCTGGCTAAGGTATGCCCGCCGTCCGGGGAGACTTCAATCGTTTTTATCGCTGATACCATCGAGTCTATGGGTAATTGCTTGCCGATTATACCGGTGCTGGCAACCAGAACTTCCTCTGCCGCAATGCCTAACCTTTCTGCTGTCGAGGATGCCATAGACAGTGCATTGTTTATTCCCTGTTTCCCGGTGCCGGCGTTGGCGCAGCCGCTGTTGACCACCAGTGCTCTGATAGCATTGCTCGGCAGCCTCTTCTGGCACAGTAAAACGTGCGCTGATTTCATATTGTTTTTAGTAAACATACCGGCGGTGATACAGGGAGCCTTGGAATAGATAATGCCGAGGTCAAGGGCATTCTTCGGGCTTTTCTTTATACCGGCGCAGGTGCCGCCGGCACTGAATCCCTTTGCCGACGTAACCGTGCCCCCGGGGATGAACTCAAGCGCAGCTTCCATTGTTGCCAAATAATACCATAGAAGCATAATCGGGGCAATTTAAGTTCATCCGGAGGGTATTGACCTCGGCAATATTCGGTGTTACATTGCCGGGTGATGACTCTGTCTGCTATATACGGGTTACGAGGCATGAATACTTTAAAGGAGGTATATAAAATTGTCTGGTAACAAATCAGCAATGACCGAAAGAGAAAGGGTTGAAGCGCTGCTCAGGTGTGAAAAGCCGGACCGGGTTCCTATCTGGCCCTTTGCCGCCAGTAGCTATGCAGGCTATTCTAAACTCTCCATCGCCGAGACCTATAACAATCCTAAGGCAGCACTCGATGCCTTGAGGGAAACCAGCCGTTATTTCGGCTGGGTATTCGTTCCCTTTAATGCCTATGCTGCCTATGGGGGTTGGGAATTCGGTGGCGATATCAAATGGCCCAGCGGCGAGTTCTCGCAGGCGCCGACGGTCACCAGGTGCCCGGTGGAAACGGAAGAGGACGTTTGGAAGCTGGAACTGCCCGATGTCACCACTGCCGGCTTTATCCCCATAATGATCGAGTTCTATGAATTGGCATCGGGGGAGATGCTAGATAACGAGCCGTTCAATGTAATGGCCGTGTTGGGCGGTCCCTTTACTTTGGCGGGAAATATCTGTGGCCCGGATAAGTTATCCAAGTGGCTGCTTAAAAAACCAGATGCGGCCGACAGGTTAATGCGCCTGGCTACCGACCATATATTGGAACTGGCGCAGTATTTCAAGGACAAGTTTGGTACTGAACATATGATAGCGTTTACCGGCGAGGCTACCGCTTCTAATCAGGTAATATCGCCCAGGCAGTTCGAGCAGTTCGTTCTGCCTTATATAAAAGAGGAGAATGAGAAGATACTGGCGATGGGCTACAGGAATATTTACTGCCATATCTGTGGCGAGCAGAACGAGAACCTGCCTTACTGGGCTCAAGTTCCCTTCGGCGACCCGGGGATTATCAGTATCGGGCACGAAGTAGATGTTTTAACCGCCGCCAAGCATCTACCTAACGAGATAATTCTGGGTAATCTGGAGCCGGCTAAGCTACAGATAGAGACCCCCGAGCAATTGTATCAGGCTTCTAGGGAAATTATTGAAAAGGGTAAAACTATAGAAGGTGGCTTTATCTTTTCTCCTGGCTGCGGCATGCCGCCGATGGCGCCAGTAGAAAACATGATGGCGATGACCCGGGCGGTTGAGGATTTCGGCTGGTACTGACCTGAGATGATAATATAACGATATCCTTGTATTACAGCCTGTCGGATCTAGCCACTGGCGGTAGGTTTGTCGATGGCTTGCCTCAATCCCTTTATAAAGCTACCGACGGAAGCCAGACTGTTGTTTTCTTCCATGAGTTTGATTACACGGCTACCAACGATGACTCCGTCCGCCAGGCATGCCACCTGCTTTGCCTGCTGCGGCGTCGATATACCGAAGCCTACGCACAGGGGCTGTCTGGCTAAAGCCTTTACCCTGGCGATGAAAACCTCCAGGTCTGCGGGCAGGCTTTCTCTGGCGCCGGTAACACCGGTTACGGATACAAGGTAAATAAAGCCCCGTGACCTATCGGTGACCAGTTTGATGCGGCCGTCGGTGCTGGTCGGCGCCAGCAGGTAGATAAGGTCGAGCCCTCGTCCTTTAGTTGCGATTTCCAGCTCCGAGCCTTCCTCCGGTGGCAGGTCGGGGATAATTAGACCATCCACCCCAGCGATGGCACAATCCCTGCAAAATGGCTCGATTCCATACCATAGAACGGGATTGTAGTAGCCCATAAATACCAGCGGCGTATCAACCATACGGCTTAACTTGGAGGCGACCTCAAGGCAGATTTTAGTCGTAACCCCGTTTTGCAGGGCGTGATGGCTGGCTTTCTGTATGGTGGTGCCGTCGGCGAGGGGGTCGGAGAACGGGATACCCAGCTCGATGATGTCACAACCGCTTTTCGCCAGCACCGGTACTGTGTCCATGGTGGCTTCTATGCTGGGGTAGCCGATGGTAATATAGGCGATGAGGGCTTTACGTCCCACTTTGTTAAAAACTGAAGCGATACGACTCAAGCCTGCACCCCCAGTTCCCCAACGACGATGTCCATATCCTTATCGCCGCGCCCGGAGAGGTTGACTACGATTGCTTTATCTTTATCCAGCGAGCCGGCTATCCTGGCGGCGTGGGCTATGGCGTGGGATGATTCCAGCGCTGGTGTGATGCCCTCGGTGCGGCATAGCATTTGAAAACCGTCCAGGGCTTCTTTATCGTTTATGGCAATGTATTCGACCCGCCCGCTGTCCTTTAGGAAGCTGTGCTCTGGGCCGACACCGGGGTAGTCAAGGCCGGCGGATACGCTGTGCGTCTCTCTAATCTGCCCGTTCTTATCCTGAAGGAGATAGGACTTCGCCCCATGGAGTACCCCAACCCTGCCTGCAACCAGCGGTGCTGCGTGCTCTCCGCTGTTTATCCCCCTACCTGCCGCCTCCACGCCGATGAGCTTCACACTTTTGTCCTCAAGGAAAGGATAGAAGATACCGATGGCATTGCTGCCGCCGCCGACACAGGCGATTATACAGTCCGGCAGGCGCCCCAGTTTCTTCAGAAACTGCTCTCTGGTTTCCCTGCCGATTATAGATTGAAAGTCACGCACTATGGTGGGGTAGGGGTGTGGGCCTACCACCGAACCGAGAAGGTAGTGTGTCTCGCGGGGGTAGGTCACCCAGTCTCTTATCGCCTCGTTAATGGCGTCCTTCAGCGTTTTGCTGCCGCCGGAAACGGGTCTAACCTCTGCACCCATCAGCTTCATGCGGAAGACGTTGAGAGACTGGCGGCGCATGTCTTCCTCGCCCATATAGATGATACACTCAAGCCCCAGCTTGGCACATACGGCGGCGGTAGCAACGCCGTGCTGGCCGGCTCCGGTCTCGGCGATAATCCTGTGTTTGCCCATCCTGCGGGCAAGCAACCCCTGCCCAAGGGCATTGTTGATTTTATGAGCCCCGGTATGAGCTAGGTCCTCTCTCTTGAGAAAAACCCGTGCGCCGCCGCAGTGTTTGCTCAATCCCTCTGCCTCATAGAGCGGCGTTGGTCTGCCCGAGTAGTCCTGAGACAGACGGTTGAACTCATCCCAGAAGGCGGCGTCTACCTTTATCCGGTCGTAGGCTTCTACCAGCTCATCCAGCACCGGAACCAGCGTTTCAGGAACGAAGCGCCCACCATAGCTGCCGAAGTATCCTCTGTTATCAGGTTGCAATTGCCTGCCTCCTTTATCAGATTATATTATAACCCCTCACCCTTTATCCTTCTCTCCTTAAAGGGGAGAAGGAAAGTGATATAAAGAGGGGCGAAGCCCCTCAAACTCCCCTTACTGTGCTAATAAATGATTTGATTTTACCAATGTCCTTTACGCCGTCGGTCTCGACGCCGGTGGAAATGTCCACTCCCCATGGCTTGATCTTTTGCACCAGCTGCCCGATATTGTTTTCATTCAAACCGCCGGCGATAATCACAGGGAACCTATCTGATACCTCCACCGCCAGTTGCCAGTCGAAAGCCTGTCCTGTGCCGCCGTAGGCTTCACCTACCTGTGTATCAAGCAGACAGATAAGCCTGTGTTTATCAAGCATGCGATAGCCATTCTCTATCTCGGTAAGAATGTCTTTGTTTGTCTTTGAGGCTGTTATGTGGATAACCTTTATAATCGGTTTCTCAATCTCCCGGCAGTAATCCCAGCTTTCATCGCCGCTTAGCTGCACGTAGTCCAGCAGGCATTGGTAGGCGATGTGGTTGACCTCATCAGTTGTAAGGTTGACGAAAACACCGACCACCATCGGGCGTGTTTTTAGCCTGTGGATAGCCTCCGATATTGATATCGCCTTATTAACGGACACGCGGCGACGGCTAATAGCGAAAACCAGCCCGATGAAGTCGGCGCCGGCTTCGGCTGTTGCCAGGGCGTGATATATCTCGGTCAGACCGCATATCTTGACCCTGGTCATTAGAGCAGCTCCTTCATCCTGGTAGCGATATCGCGGGCGGACATAAGGCTTTCGCCGACGAGGACAGCATTGACTCCAAGGCGGATCATTGTTTCCATATCACTACGGTCTTTGATACCGCTTTCACTGACCACTATGCGGTCTGGCAGGACAAGCGGTCGCAGCCGCTCGGTAACGGAAATATCTACCCCGAAGGTATTGAGGTCCCGGTTGTTGATGCCGATGATTCCAGCGCCGCTCCGCAGAGCAGCGCCGAGCTCGGCTTCACTATGCACCTCAACCAGGCAGCCCATTCCCAGATCCAGGCTCAATCCCAGCAATTCTTCCAGTCGGCTCTGATCAAGTATAGCCGCGATGAGCAGCAGGCTGTCGGCGCCGTAAGCGCGGGACTCGTATATCTGGTAGGGGTCGTGGATGAAGTCCTTGCGCAGCAGGGGCACTCTGTTGCCCAGTGCTTCCCTTATATCTTTCAGGTAGTCGAGGCTACCCTGAAAGTGATTTTCTTCGGTCAGCACCGATATTGCCGCCGCGCCGTTATCAGTATAGGTCCGGGCTATCGCTACCGGGTCGAAGTCATGTCTTATGATTCCACGCGAAGGCGATGCCTTTTTAATCTCGGCGATGAGCCGTATATGCTCACCGCACAGAGACGAGGCGAAGTCCAGCGGCGGAGGCTGCTCCAGCGCTATACTTCGCAGCTCTGCTAGCGGAAGGCTGCTTTTCTTCGCTTCCAACTCCGGCATGTTATTGGCAACTATATCCTGTAAAATCATGAATTGTTCCTAGTCGAGATTATTACTGAATTCTATCAACTGCTCCAGTTTGGCAAGGGCGCCGCCGTTATAGATTATCTCTTCGGCGAGGGCTACGCCTTCTTTAAGTGTATTCACTCTTTCGCCGGCGAGCAGGGCAGCAGCGGCGTTCATCAGCACCACGTCGCGCCTTGGGCCAGGCGTTCCTTTCAGCACTCCACGCAGCATCCCGGCATTTTCCTCAAGCGTGCCGCCAGCGAGGCTATCCCGGCTGGAGACGGGTAAACCGAAGTCTTCGGGGCTTATGGAGTAGTTGTCGATATCGTCGTCTTTTAGCTCGCACACCAGTGTTTTACCGCTGATAGTGATTTCATCCAGCCCGTCCTCGCCGTGCACGACCAGGGCATGGCGGCAACCCAGACTCTGCAGTGTTATCGCCATCTTCTCAAGAAGCGAACCGTCGGCTATACCCAGCACCTGCGCTTTAGCCCCGGCGGGGTTGGTCAGGGGACCGAGGATGTTAAACACGGTGCGGATGCCGACCTCGCGTCGCGGAGCAGCGGCGTGCTTCATCGCAGGGTGAAATGCCGGAGCGAACATGAAGCCGATAC
>DUFE01000068.1 GCA_011170385.1 Dehalococcoidia bacterium
AAAAAGATACGTGGCAACACCACTTAGCTGCCCCGACTTCGTCAAGATTGCCGAGGCGTATTGCATCCCGGGATTAAACGTGAAGCGCAAGGAAGAGGTGGTGCCGGCTATCGAACAGGCAATGAAGGAGCCTGGACCCTTTGTGATAAGCTTTATGGTGGAGCCGGAGGAGAATGTATATCCCATGGTGCCGCCGGGGGCGTCACTTGCCGAGATAGTGGAAGAACCTAAAAAAGAGGTGAAGATATGGCCACAGCGAAACACTCCCTAGTAGCTATGGTTACCGATAAACCAGGCGTGCTCAACCGCATCGCCAGCCTTTTCCGCAGGCGTGGCTTTAACATCGAGAGCATTGCCGTCGGTCACAGCGAGGTTACCGGAGTATCGCGGGTAACGATAGTGGTTGACTGTACGACAACGCAGGTGGAACAGGTCAGAAAGCAGCTGGAAAAAGTTATCGACGTAATCAAGGTGCTGGATGTTACCGGTGACAGTACGATAATGAGAGAGCTGGCGCTCATAAAAGTGAAAACAACGGCAGGCACCCGCAGCGAGGTAATGCAGATAGTCGATATATTCCGGGCGAATATAGTGGACGTATCGGCGGATTCGGTTACCATAGAGGTTACCGGAGACGGTAACAAGATAGAATCGTTATATAAACTGCTGAGAGGCTTCGGTATAAGGGAAATTGCAAGAACGGGTGCTATAGCCATGACCAGAGGTAATATGGTTCCCCTGTTTGTGGAGGGGAAAGAAGCAGAAAAGAACACCGGGGATGAGAAATAAATAATGATATTAAGGAGGGTGAATAATGGCAACGATATACTATGATAATGATTGCGACCTGTCACTACTGCAAGACAAGGTAATAGGCATTATCGGTTACGGCAGTCAGGGGCACGCCCAGGCGCAAAACCTGAAGGACAGCGGTTTGCAGGTTATAGTCGCCGAGGCTGAAGGCAGCCCGGGCTGGAATAAGGCCAAGGAAGACGGATTTGAGGTATCACTGGCGGATGCGGTTGCCAGGAAAGCGAATGTTATTATGATGCTGGCTCCGGATACCATTCAGGCTAAAATCTACTGCCAGTCGATTGTGGACGACCCGACGACAGGCAAGATGCTGATGTTCGCCCACGGCTTCAACATCCATTACGGGCAGATTATACCGCCGAAGGATGTTGATGTTACCATGATTGCCCCAAAATGCCCGGGGCACATGCTTCGGCAACTTTATATCGAGGGTATCGGACCGCCGGCTTTAATAGCGGTAGAGCAGGATGCTACCGGAAAAGCCAAGGAGATAGCGCTGGCGTATGCCAAGGGTATCGGCTGCAGTCGCGCAGGGGTTCTTGAGACGACTTTTGCCGAGGAAACCGAAACCGACCTGTTCGGTGAGCAGGCGGTGCTGTGTGGTGGCGTCACCTCGCTGGTTAAGGCTGGGTTCGACACACTGGTAGAAGCCGGCTACCAGCCGGAGATAGCTTACTTCGAGTGTATGCACGAGCTTAAGCTCATCGTAGACCTGTTCTACAAAGGCGGTTTCAACTATATGCGATACTCGGTGAGCGATACCGCCGAATACGGCGACTATACGCGGGGACCGAGGGTAATCGACGACATGGTACGCGAGGAGATGGTTGAAATACTTTCCGACATCCAGGACGGTAGCTTTGCCAAGGAGTGGATACTGGAGAACCAGGCTAACCGTCCCGTATACAATGCTTTAAAGAGAATGGAATCCGAGGAGTTGATTGAGGAAGTCGGTGCTGAACTGCGTCAGATGATGCCCTGGCTGAAAGATAAGAAATAAAGAACCTGAAGAATATGGGTAACAAAACTCCATTTGAATATGGCAAGCTATCAACCCTTTCCGGGGGGAATAAGCTCATCCTTATTAGCCCCTCTCCATGGCAGGGGAGGGGTAACAACGTGCGGATGAATTATTCCACTTCGGGAGGATACCATGGATAAAGTAATTATATTTGATACCACCTTGAGGGATGGTGAGCAGGCCGCCGGTGGCTCTCTGAATATACAGGAGAAGCTGGAGATAGCCAGACAGCTGGAGAAGCTGGGTGTAGATGTTATCGAAGCTGGCTTTCCGGTCAGTTCACCGGGCGATTTTGAAGCAGTCAGGAGCATTGCCGGTGAGATAAAAAATACGGTAGTCTGCGGTCTGGCTCGCGCCCACCCCAAAGATATAGATGCCGCCTGGGATGCTGTTAAAATAGCCAGGCACCCTCGAATACATGTCTTTCTTTCGGCATCGGACATACATATACTGCATCAGCTTAAAAAAAGCCGGGATCAGGTGCTGGAGATGTCACGAGACATGGTTATGCGCGCCAGGAATTACACTGATGATATAGAGTTTTCGCCGATGGATGCCAGCCGCGCCAATCCGGAATTCATCTATCAGGTGCTGGAAGGGGTTATAGAATCCGGTGCCACCACGCTCAATATTCCTGATACCGTCGGTTACGCCATACCAGGTGAATTCGGCAGACTGATCGAGGGTATATTGAACAACGTAAAGAACATAGATAAAGCGGTTATAAGCGTTCATTGCCACGACGACCTGGGGCTGGCGGTTGCCAATAGCCTGGAAGCGGTAAAATGTGGTGCACGTCAGGTGGAATGCACTATCAACGGCATCGGTGAAAGGGCGGGCAACGCCTCTCTGGAAGAAATCGTTATGGCTATTAACACCCGCGGCGACTTCTTTAACATGATGACAGGCATCGATACCAGGCAGATATACAAGACCAGCCGTCTGGTGAGCGAGTTGACCGGCTTTACGGTACAGCCTAATAAGGCTATTGTCGGCGCCAATGCCTTCCGCCACCAATCCGGGATTCACCAGGACGGCGTTATCAAGATGCCGAAAACATATGAGATTATGGATCCCAGGAAGGTAGGCATACCTTCATCCAGCCTGGTGCTGGGCAAGTTAAGCGGGCGGCACGCATTTAATGAGCGTCTGGCTGAGCTAGGCTACAGTTTGAGCGAAGAAGACTTCAACCGCACCTTCCAGGCATTCAAAGAGCTGGCGGATAAGAAAAAGGAGGTTACCGACCGTGATATAGAGTCACTGGTCGCCGAAGAGATGCGAACTATCGTCGAGGTATACAGGCTGGAGCGTATACAGGTGACCTGTGGCGATAGAGGTATCCCAACGGCAGCCGTTAAGCTGATAGGACCGGATGGAGAGACTCTTTCTGATGCTGCACTAGGAACCGGGCCTGTGGATGCGGTATATAAGGCAATAAATCGGCTGGTAAAGGTACCAAACATGCTAACTGAATTTACGGTGAAGTCCGTAACCGAGGGCATCGACGCCATCGGCGAGGTGCTGATAAGAATAGAAAGTGACGGCGTAACTTATACCGGACGTGGTGCCGATACCGATATCATCGTTGCCAGCGCCAAGGCTTACATCAATGCACTAAATCGCCTGCTGGCTTCTAGGAAAACGGCTGTATAGCAATATAAAGGAGGATTAGGGGTGCCAGTCGAACTGGAAATGGTTTTGCGAGTCCTGTTGGCTATTGTTCTAGGCGGTATAATAGGATTTCAACGGGGCAAGGCGGAGAAGCCAGCCGGACTTAGAGACATAATACTTATATGTGCCGGCGCCGCTCTGTTCACCGTGGTGTCCATATATGGTTTCGGAGTTACCGACCAGGCGCGGGTAGCCGCCGGTATAGTCACCGGCATTGGCTTTCTCGGCGCTGGCGCAATAATCAGGCGCAGTGAGGGTGGCGTTAAAGGCTTAACAACGGCGGCTACCATATGGGTAACGGCTGGCATCGGTATGGCAGCCGGTTCAGGCATGTATGTCATCGCTTCCGTTACCACGCTGTTTGTGCTGGCGATTTTGCTACTGCCAAGACGTATTACATAGCAGCCGCTCAGATTAATCAAAAAACAATGGATATAAGGGGACAATATTGACTTTAGCAGAGAAAATACTTGCCGCTCATAGCAGCCATAAGAAGGTAAACCCAGGGCAATTTATCAACGTACAGGTAGATATGGTACTGGCTAACGATATTACGGCACCCATCGCCATAAGGGAGTTCGAGAGGCTAGGGGTGGGCAAGGTGTTCGACCCGAATAAAATAGTTATCGTGCCAGATCACTTCACCCCGAACAAGGATATTGCCTCGGCAGAACAGGCGAAGCTGGTGAGAGAGTTTGCCAGTGAGCAGAGGGTCA
>DUFE01000069.1 GCA_011170385.1 Dehalococcoidia bacterium
AAGAGGGGAGGGGGCAGGGGCATATCCATAGGGCAGGGCTGTTTGGTGCCGGGGTGAACCAGAGGCGGCAGCGGTTCGGGTAGATCGGGCAGGATATTATACCAGTGAGTCGGCATATCCTTCTGGTCGAGGAAATACATTGACTTTTCCAATTTTCTCTCCTTCCTTTATTTAAAATTGTCTATTAGTCGCATATAAAATATAAACCCCCTACCCATGAAGGGGCAGGAGGCTTGGCTCTGCGGTGCCACCCTTCTTAATCAACCGAAAACAGCTGACCATCTCTATCGAGCATATAAATTGCTATATACCCTAAGGTATTTAACGCACCCCGGCGGCGAGGCCTACTTAAATCCTTTGTTTGTTCAGCCTGCGGCTTCCAAGCCCATTCGACTCCTGCGCCTGGTATCGGCTCACACCTTGCCCGACTCTCTGCACCTCGCTGGAAGCCTACTATTCTTGTTCACAGCCTTTATTTTATTAAATTGTTTGCACTATAGCTTAATTATAAACGATTGTCAAGCAGCGATCTGTAGGGTATATCCGACTGATATTATGCTATACTTTTAGCAATAAACTTCGCTATTTTCGGAGGGCTGATATTTGAAGGATGTTCTGGTTGTCGGCGGCGGTCCGATAGGCAGCTATGTAGCCCGCAGGTTAGCGGGTGCGGGGTACGAAGTGGTGGTTTTGGAGAAGAAGGAGAGGTTGGGGGAAAAGGTATGCTGTACCGGCATAATCAGCCCGGAGTGCATTGGCAAGTTTAATATCGCCGATTGTGTTGTATTGAAAAGGGTGAACGGAGCCCGTATATTCTCACCATCGGGCAAGCCTATAAGGCTATGGCGCGAGGAAGAGCAAGCCTGCGTTGTCGATAGGGCGGATTTCGATATATATATGGCTAAAAGGGCTATGGAAAATGGAGCGGAGTATCGTTTCAGCAGCGGTGTGAGCAGTATAGCAGTTCATGATGACAGGGTATCAGCCGGGATCGCTGGCAACGGCGTGGGGATTGAGGTCGAAGCCAGAGCAGCGGTTATCGCCAGTGGCTTCGGCTCAAAGTTGGTGGCGGAGCTGGGGATGGGTGAAGCCGGTGATTATGTGGTTGGGGTACAGATCGAAGTAGAAACAACGAATATCGATGAGATAGAAGTCTATACAGGTCATGAGCTAGCCACCGGCTTTTTCGGCTGGCTGGTGCCTACCGAGGAGAGGAGAGCGCTGGTAGGTTTGTTAACGCGGCGCAAAGCCAGCTTATATCTGAATAAAATGATAGCATTACTGAAAGAGCGGGGGAAGGTGACATCGGATGGTATGGAGCCAGTTTGCCGGGGAATTACCCTGAAACCACCGAAGAAGACCTACGGCAAGCGGGTAATTGTGGTCGGCGATGCCGCCGGGCAGGTGAAACCGACTACCGGCGGCGGCATATATTTCGGCTTGCTGTCTGGTGAAATCGCCGCCGAGCATCTGAAAAAGGCACTGGAGGTTGATGACCTGTCGTCGAAGAGGCTGGCAGGATACGAAAGGGAGTGGAAACAAAAGCTGGGGCAGGAGCTGAAGATATGCTACTGGGCGCGCAGAATTTTTGAGGGGCTAAGCGATAAAAAGATAAACTGTGTTTGTGACATAATAACGAAATACGGTATAGATGAGGCTTTGCTGCAGGATGGCGAATTATCTTTCGACTGGCACGGTAAAGCGATAGTAAAACTAGCTGGACAGAAGATGATGTCACGACTCTCCGATATAATAAGATAGCCTTCCTGGATAGGCGCCGAGCGATAAAGGGTAAAATGGATAGCGACAATAGCATGGTAAAGCTGGGTGAAGCCGCCAGCCGCTTTCTTGCCGGATTGCCACCGGAAGAAGTCAGGTTGGGTCAGCAGGTGCTTCACCAGTTCGTTCGCTGGTTCGGGCGAGAGCGGTGCCTGGATGATATTAAGCCTACGGAGATAGCTAAATACTCCGATAGCATACCGACAACGGATGCCGATAACACGAAGAAGCTGAATATAATAAGGGACTTTTTGGCGTTAGCCAGAAAGAAAGGCTGGACAAAAAGCAACCTTACGGTTCATCTGAAAGCGAGGAAAGGGAAGCCGAAGCCGGTAGCGGGTATCAGGCACATCCCACTGGAGAACATCTCTCTGACCCGCCAGGGCTGCGATGAGATAAAACAGGAGCTTATTGAGCTTAAGAAGAAGCGGCCAGGGATTGTCGAGGACATCCAGAGGGCGGCAGCGGATAAGGACTTTCGCGAAAACGCTCCGCTGGATGCTGCTCGGGAGCAGCTGGGGCATATCGAGGGACGCATCAGGGAGCTGGAGGAAATACTTAAGAGGGCTTCGGTAATCGATGGCAGGGCGGAGAAAGCACCTCGGGTGGATGCCGGCGATTACGTGGTGCTCGTCGGGGTAGATACTAACGAAGAAGCTAGCTATACAATTGTAAACCCCAGGGAGGTAGACCCGGCACGGGGCAGGATTTCAAGTTCTTCGCCATTGGGCAAGGCCATCATCGGTAGAAGCTGCGGCGAGGTAATAGAGATAACAGTGCCAGCAGGCACTCTGCGATACCGGATCGAAAAGATCGGGCGCTAGGTTAAGGAAGGTGGTAAAACACCTGCCGTTGTTGACTCTTTCTCGGCGTGGGTATAACCTTATATCAGCGAAATTTATCGGGAGGTTGGAAAGTGGACAAGACCACCAGCGGATTGCAGGAAAACGTCGCCGGGCTCCTGTGCTACGCTCTGTTTTGGGTAAGCGGGCTGATATTGTACCTGGTAGAGACGGAGAACAGGTTCATCCGTTTCCATGCGGTGCAGTCGATAATCGTTTTTGGCTTCCTGAATATTGCTGCCATCGTTTTCGGTTGGATACCATGGTTCGATTTGGTTATACTACCGCTAATCGGTTTGCTCGTTGTCATTCTGTGGATAGTATTGATGGTAAGAGCGTATCAGGGGACAATGTATAAGCTGCCGGTTGCCGGCGATCTGGCGGAGAAGTGGTCGGCTGGGAAGTCGGAATAAATAGGTGATCAGCCGATGGATCATAATCTATTTATAATTGAAGTAGGCTATGTTGTGTGCTAGACTTACCCGGGAAAGATGGTTAAGCCAATGATAAAGGTCTGGGTGTTTAGCCAGCAACCGCTCTTCATACAGGGAATACGCCAGTCGCTTAACAGCAATGATATAGAGGTTGCCGGGGAGGCAAAGGTCACCGACAAGATGTCGCAGACCATTGAGGTTATGCCTCCTGAAGTAGCTATCGTAGATGTTGATGAAGCCTATGATAGTGGCATGAATCTGGCTCAGCGGATAAAGAAAGTAACCCCGAGTACCGCTATTATTATGCTATCGTCAAGCGTTAGCGACGAACAACTGTTCAGGGCTATCGAGATACAGGCAGCGGCATATCTGGACAAGGGCGTCGATAGCAGAGAGCTTTGCGATGTCGTTGAAAGTGTAGTGAAAGGCGAGCAGCCGATAAAAGAGAGTATCAGCAATCGCCCCAAGGTGGCGGCTCAGATCTTGAGCCAGTTTAGCGAGCTATCGCAGCAGAAGGAAGTGAGGGAGCTGATTTCGCCGCTTACATCGCGGGAGGTGGAGATAGTCAACTATATGGCTCAGGGCTATGCTAACAAGCAGATTGCAGCCAAGTTGAACATCAGCGAGCAGACTATAAAGAACCACGTTACCTCCATTCTGGGCAAGCTGGACGCCAATGCCAGAACGGAGGCGGTGGTGAAGGCGATAAAAAAGGGCTTGATTACCATCGAGCAATAAGTAATATGCCCCGTATTAATACCTGCCTGTGAAAGAGAATGTCAATGGGGCATTATTTTATAAATAAACTTGATGCTATGGAGTAGCAATGCTAAGTGTTGAGCAAGCAATGGAGAGGATTCTAGGCTATGTGAACGTGATGGAAAGCGAGGAACGCTCCATCATGGAAAGCCTGGGGCAGGTCATAGCCGAGGACGTGTATTCTGGAGTCGATGTTCCACCGCAGGATAATGCGGTTATGGATGGCTATGCGGTTTATTCCAAAGATACCAGGAGTGCCAGTGGGGAATCTCCCCGCGTGCTGGATGTCATAGGTATGGTGGCAGCCGGCGCCAGAGCCTATTGCAGGTTGATGCCGGGAACAGCGGTTCGCATTATGACCGGAGCGCCGATACCCGAAGGCGCCGATAGCGTGGTCAGATTCGAGGATACCGATGAAGCCTGTCGCGGAGAGGGAGATAAAAAGATAGGCATTTTAAAAGAGGTCGAGCCGGGTAAGTTCATCCGCCGGGCGGGAGAGGATATAAAGAAGGGATCGAAAGCGCTGGTTAAAGGTAAGGTGGTCAGACCTTCGGAGGTCGGGGTTCTGGCTTCAATGGGTTACGACAGGGTAAAGGGCATCCGACGTCCCAGGGTTACAATACTGGCTACCGGAGACGAGCTTGTCGAAGTCGGCAATCCGCTGCCGCCAGGTAAAATATACAACAGCAACAGCTATGGCATCGCCGCTTCGGTTTTAAGCTACGGCGGTATCCCCGAAGTGCTGGGGATAGCTAGGGACAACGAGGCTTCGATGCTGGAGAGGCTGCGACAGCGGATGGATACGGATATCATGGTCACCAGCGCCGGTGTCTCCGCAGGGGACTACGACATAGTAAAGGACATCCTGGCGAAGAAGGGTGATATTGTTTTTAGCAAGGTTCGGATGAAGCCGGGTAAGCCGCTTGCATTTGGCACTATCGAGAGTATAGACAGAAACGGCGTTGCCAGAAAAGTACCCCACATCGGTCTGCCGGGTAATCCGGTAAGCTGCATGGTTACCGCCGAGCTGTTCTTGAGACCGGCTATACTCAAAATGCTGGGCAGGAAAAACCTCGCCAGGCCAACGGTGGAAGCGGTAATGGAAGATACCAAGGATAATTATGGCGGGACGCGTGTCTTCAACCGGGCTATCGTAACAAAGAGAGACGGGCGTTATTACGCCAGGCTGACGGGACCTCAAGCAACGGGGATTCTGACATCTATGAGTAAAGCCAATGGGCTGGCGGTTATCCCCGAAGATAAAGTGAAGGTGAACAAGGGGGATGTGCTGCGGGTAATGATGCTGGACTGGGATGATGAATTGCTACAGGGAGATTAACAGAGAGGGAGCAGGATGATACCGGTCGTATCGTTCGTAGGTAGATCCAATACAGGCAAGACGACCTTGCTGGAGAAGGTGATAAAGGAGCTCAAGCAACGGGGTTACCGGATAGCGGTAATCAAGCACGACATCCACGGCTTCGATGTTGACCAGCCGGGTAAGGATAGCTGGCGGATAACCCGGGCAGGCAGCGATGTGGTCGTCGTGTCCTCCGCAGACAAGATGGCTATGATAAAGAAGCCAGAAGCGGAAATGACCCTGGAGCAGCTGGTGGGGATGGTAAAAGATGGGGTGGATATAATCTTGACAGAGGGTTATAAGCGGTCTGACAAACCGAAGATAGAAGTGTTCCGCTCCGAAGTAAGCGATAGGATACTTAGCCAGGAAAGTGAATTAATAGCCCTGGTTACCGATAAGCATTTTGATATAGACATTCCCCAGTTTGGTGCCGATGATGCCAATGGCATAGTAAATCTTATAGAAGAAAGATTCTTAAGCCAGCCTGCGGGGGAAGAAATTTACCTCTCCGTTAATGGAAAAGAGATGGGGTTAAAGTCATTTATCCGTGATGCCTTCATAAAAACGGTGTCGGGTATGGTATCAACACTGCATGGCACTGAAAACGCCAGGGAGATAAGGTTGACAATACACCTGCCCTGATTTTTGGAGAAAGTCAATGCCTAACACCATAAGCTCGATCATACTTGCCGGTGGTAAGAGTTCCCGTATGGGGAAAGACAAAGCCAGGCTGAAGCTGGATGGCAGGCTTATAATATTACAGGACATCGTCCGTAAGCTGTCGATGATAAGCGAAGAAATTATCGTTGCCACCGACGGCAGGAGATACAAAGAGCTTGGTGTCGGGGTTAAGTGGGCTGATGATGTTTCCCCCGGAGGCGGCTCGCTCATCGGTTTGTATTCCGGTTTAAGGCTGGCAAGCTCGGAATACGCTCTGGTGGTTGCCTGTGATATGCCCTTTTTGAACGTTGAACTACTGCGTTATATGGTTTCCTTGCCTCGCGATTATGATGTCCTTGTTCCGAGAATATGCGGTAAAATTGAAACCATGCATGCTGTATACTCGAAAAATTGTCTGCTGCAGATAGAAAAACTCCTGAAGACCGGGCATAAGAAAATAATAGAGTTTTTTAGCGGAGTTCGGGTTCGTTATCTAACACAGGAGGAGATCGATAGATACGACCCGGAGCACAACTCCTTTTTCAATGTCAACTCGCCGGAGCAACTGGAAAAAGCCAGGGTAATAATAGATAAGACACGACAGTAAAGTCCCTAAGACGGGTTTAAGAATTCCCCGTTTCATCTTTAACCAGTCCCTTGTATTCCGAACGCAGCCTTTCGGTAATGGAACCAGGCTTGCCACTGCCAACGGGCTTACCGTCTATAGATGTAAGGGGCATAACCTCGATGAGCGAATTGGTAAGAAAGGCTTCGTCAGCACCAATAAGCTCTGCCATGGTGAAGTGCCTCTCAATGGTGACAATACCCAGCCGTCCAGCTAGCTCGATAACGGCTTCCCTGGTGATTCCGGGCAGAATACCACTTTCCGGTGAAGGGGTCATAAGTATGTCGCCCGCTATAAAAAATATATTACTCATGATTGCTTCAGCAATAAATCCCCTATCGTTTATGCGGATGGCTTCGTCAGCCCCAGCCCCAATTGCTTCCCGTTTCGCCAGCATGTTTTCCAGATAGTTTGCCGACTTGATTCCGGCAAGGGGTGAGCCGCTGTAGCGGGTAAGTTGTGAGACGATTGCCTTGAACCCCGACTTATAAACACTTTCCGGATGGGGTTTATAACGCTCTGCCGTAATCAGGGCGGTAGGCTTACGGCAGTGGCTTGCGTCGGGCGTCATGCCGCCCTC
>DUFE01000007.1 GCA_011170385.1 Dehalococcoidia bacterium
CCGGCCGGCATATGTGCCGCAGGTGGGGCAGGTGAGGTGAGGCAGCTTGGGGCTGTTGCATTGCGGGCACTTAACCAGGGACGGCGGCGATAGCCTTTGATGGCTGCGTCTTTCTCCTTGGCGTGCCTTGGATGTCTTTCTTTTCGGTAAGGCTCCCATAATTCACTCCGTTTCCTTAATTATTTGCTGCGTGGATGCCCAAAACCGGTGTTTCAACTGTTGAGCTGCATCCCCGGGCAGTCGTTGCGGCAGAGAGGTTTCATCGGTATAGCTAGAATTGCATACTGCCGTGCCGCCTCGGACAGGTCGAGCACCTGGTGTTCGTCTATGGAAAAGCTAGACGGCTCGTCGGGCAATGGCAGCGGGGTGCCGCTGGAGGCGTCCAGCACTGGGAAGAACTCTTCTTCGATATCCAGGGTTAGCGGGCAGTCGAAGGTTTTGAGACAGCGGGAACAGGTGGCATCGATGGTCACGTATAGCTTGCCTTTAACCAGTATGCTCCTGCTGGTTCGCATCAGCCTGACCTCCCCCCTAATTGGACTGCTGCCTCCGCTATCGGTGGTATCTATAGTCCCACTGATTTCGTAGTCACGCACCGAGCCGATGCCTTCCTTTAATAGCTGGGATACGTTTATCTGCATCGTGTTCATGGCTTTTATGCCGGAGAAGGCTTTATCTATTATAACCGTGACAGTGCGGTTGCTGCAAAAAGCGGTCATAGTTTCTTCTTACGCAACTCGGAGGCGATGACGTTTCTCAAGACTTGGTTGGTACCTTCGTATATCTGGGTGATTTTAGCGTCGCGCATCATCTTTTCCACCGGATAGTCGCGCATATAGCCGACACCTCCAAGAATCTGTACGGCATCGGTGGTGACCCTCATCGCCATATCCGAGGCGAAGACCTTTGCCATAGCCGATTCCATACTGAAGCTCTTTGCCCCGCTGTCAATATTCCTGGCGGCAGCGTAGACCAGCGTTCGGGCGGCTTCGATATCGGTAGCCATATTTGCCAGCATATGCTGAACCGCCTGGAAAGAGATAATAGGGTGCTCGAACTGGATGCGGGTCTTGGCGTGCTCTAAGGCAGCCTCCAAAGCTCCTTGCGCCACGCCGACAGCCTGGGCGCCAATACCAGGACGGGAGCGGTCGAACAGCCTCATAACCATGGGGAAGCCCATACCCTCCCTGCCTATGACATTCTCCACCGGCACCAGACAGTCTTCTAAGACCAATTCGCGGGTTGCCGAGGTGCGGATGCCGAGTTTTTTTTCCTTTCTGCCGAAGGTGAAGCCGGGGGTGCCTTTTTCAACGATGAATACGCTGGCTCCGCGGATGCCGCGCTCCTTGTCGGTAAGGGCAACGATGGTATATACGTCGGCTTCGCCGCCGTTAGTGATGAACAGCTTGGCGCCGTTGAGCAGGTAACCATCATTCGTGCGTGTAGCGGTTGTCTTTATGCCACTGGCATCGCTGCCGGCTGATTCCTCTGTTAAAGCGAAGGCAGCCAGGGTATTACCACGAGCGATGCCAGGCAGATACTTCTGTTTCTGATCTTCGCTGCCGTATTCCAGCAGTATGTAGCTTCCCAGCGAGTTAGCCGCATAGCTGACAGCGACACCGGCGCAGGCACGGCTAAGCTCCTCGGTAACCAGACACAGCTCGAGACAGCCGCCACCCAGCCCGCCGTATTCCTCCGGGATATAGACGCCGAGCAGGTCGGTATCGGCGAGATCTTTTATAATAGCCCGGGGGAATTCTTCAGTCTCATCGAGGTGGGCGCGAACCGGTATTATCTTCTCCTCGGCGATGGTGCGGGCCATCTGTTTGACCGTGTCCTGCAGATCGTTAAGGAAATACTCCAAGATAATCCTCCTTCGGCAATGCTGTGGTAAACGGCTCCGCATATTATAGGCGAGACGGCTGACTGCTGCAAGCCGCTGTTCGTCTATATTCTTAACATCTCCCTTTATATTTCCCATCTCTAATCCTCCATCAACTCCTAACAATCCAGCCGACACACCCCCGGCGGCTTTTTTAATATCGGTGCACGGTTCTACATGCCGCATTGAAGAAAAAGTGGGAGGTCTGGAGGAGCTAGTAACGAAGACATCATTATACCCGGTTGACAGCCGGTGATGGGAAGCACTATAATCCAGCTATTCAAGGAGGTGTTACCTATGGCAGCATCGGCTTTCGTATTGATTGAAACTGCAGTCGGCAGAACCAAAGAAGTGGTCAATACTATCAGTAAGATAAAGGGCGTCAAATCGGTAAACACCGTTACCGGGCCTTACGATATTATTGCCCTGATAGAAGCGGATAACCTGAACGATATTGGCGACCTGATTACCGGCAATATTCACGATATCGATGGCATCTCCAGAACGGTAACCTGTCTGACGGTATAAACTGACGCTACATGGTGTCAGGTGCCGTCATGCCCATAAGTTGCAGGGTTTTCACAAGGACGGTTTTAGCCGCCGCCACCAGCTTCAAGCGCGCCTTGGTGGTGGCTTCATCTTTGGAAACGACACGACACTGTTTGTAGAAGCTGTGGAACACGGTGGCTAACTCTTGGGCGTAGTGGGGGAAGTGGTGTGGCTCCAGAGTATTCGTTGCCAGCTCGACCATTTCGGGAAGCAACAGCATTTTACGTATCAGGGTCAGCTCTGGTTCGCCAGTTAACAAAGAGACGTCTCCATCGCTGAAATCGATGTTCCTTTCTTGGGCGAGTTTCAGAATACTGCATATACGGGCGTGGGCATACTGCACGTAGTAGACCGGGTTCTCCTGAGATTCCTTCTTGGCAAGTTCCAGGTCGAAATCCATCTGGCTGTCGGCGGAGCGGGAAAGGAAGAAGAAGCGGCAGGCGTCAGCACCGACCTCCTCTATCACCTCCAGCAACGTGATTATATCGCCGCTGCGCTTGGATATGCGGACGAGCTCACCGCCACGGCGTAGTGTTACCATCTGCGAGATGATAATCTGCAGGCGCTCCGGGTCTATACCCAGGGCACTGACGACGGCTTTCATACGGGAGACGTGCCCCTGGTGGTCGGCGCCCCAGATATTTATTACCTTATCGAAGCCACGCTCGATGAACTTGTTGTAGTGATAGGCGATGTCGTTGGCGAAATATGTCGCTGAGCTATCGCTGCGTATAATAACGTTGTCCCTGTCTTCGCCCAGTGCGGTGGAAACGAACCAGGTAGCTCCTTCTTTTTCGCTTAGATAGCCCCCATGCTTGAGCAGCGACATCACTTTTTCGTACTGCCCTTTCTTATAGAGGCTCCTTTCGCTGAACCAGACGTCGAAGCTTACTCCCAGCAGTTCCAGGTCTTTCCTTATCTGCCCTATAATCCTGTCGAGCCCTAGCTGTCCGATTTGCCTTTCCGCTTCGGCTTGAGGAAGAATTAAAAACCTGTCTCCCTGCTCTTTTTTAACTTCTCCAGCGAGGTCAATCATGTAGCTGCCGAAGTAACCCTCGGATGGCATTTCGGCATCGACGCCGAGCGCCTGCTGGTAACGGGTATACAGGGAACGGCTGAAGGCGTTTATCTGGTTGCCGGCGTCGTTGATGTAATATTCCTTTTCGACGGTAAAACCGGCGGCGGTGAGGATGTTAGCTAGAGTGCTGCCCAGAACGGCGCCTCGCCCATGACCTACATGAAGGGGGCCGGTGGGATTGACGCTGACGAACTCTATCTGGACGCGCTTCCCCTGCCCCAGGTCTATGTTGCCGTAGGAATCACCAGAGGTGAGGATATCGTTTACCTGGCGTGTCAG
>DUFE01000070.1 GCA_011170385.1 Dehalococcoidia bacterium
GCACGAAATCAGATGCAATCAGTACACCGAAGCCGCCTAAAGTGGTCATTGCCGTGGTTACTATCGCCCGCCCGATCTTGGTCAGCGCCGTTACCATCGCCTCCCCGGGCTGTAACCCCAGCCTCCTCTCTTCCTCGTATCGCCCCATAAGCAGCACCATAAACTCGGTGCAGATGCCGATGATAATTATACCCAGCACGGCGGTCAGCGGGTTAAGCGGGATGCCGATGAGATACATATCCAGCGAAGACCAGGCTATTACCGCCCCCACCGCTATGATAGCGAAAATCGGACGGCTGATGTTACGGTAAATAAGCATAAGAATGGCAAACACAGCACCGAGGCATATTAGGTTCATGGTGAACCTGGTGCCCACCACGGCGTCCACGGTACTGGCTCCAAGGGCTAGAGTTCCCACCGGTGAAACCTGCACGCCCTCCGGCGGTTGAGTGCCACCTTCTATAGCTTTGATCAGATCATTGGTTTCTTCAAGGGATATGTATTCGATAACAAATGATATACTAGCTATATTTCCGCCCTCTGATATGACCTGCTCCAGATAGACTTTTGGGATGCCTGCCAGTATCTGCTCGATTTGCCCTTGATCCGGGATTACGCCGCCTGCTACCCCGGCAACAAGCGATGCCGGGCTGCTTACCGAGATAAGTTCGGGGTGTAGCGCTAGCGCTTCTTCCTGGTAATCCTTCATCCAACCTAGAACCTCCGTGCTGGTAACGTCATCCGCCTCCACCATAAAGCGAATATCGCCGCCGCTGCCGATTATCTGGCGCAGTTCGCGTAGCTCCTTCAGTTCTGTTATGGTCTGTGGCATAAGCTCCTCGTAGTTTGTGTTCACCGGCAGCCACTGATCGACGACACCGCCGCCGATGGCGAAAACCAGCGCAATAAGGAATATCGGCAGCGTATGCCTTATCGCCAGCCCGGCAACCCGGGATAGGACACGCTCGATGCGTCCGCTCGCCACCGACGCTGCCTTCTGTAGTCTGGCTACGGGTGTTCCCCGATCCCCCAAATAGAGGATACCATTGAGTAAAAACAATCCGGCTATATAGCTCAATACGATGCCCACCGCCAGCACCATACCGAAGTCACGTATCATCGGTACCTCGGATATATACAGGGTGATGAAGCCTATTATGGTCGCCAGCAGGGCGATGCCGACCGCCGGGAATATCCTCGAAACCGAGGTGACTATGGCTTCACCCACCGAACGGCTTCTGATTATCTCTTCCTGGTAGCGGTTCTGAAACTGTATGGAGTAGTCTATACCGAGGCCGATGAGTATTGGTAGCACCGCCATAGTCGCCATAGTTACATCGACTGAGGCATACCCCATAATACCAAAGGTCGCCAAGGCTCCTACACCTACCATAAGTAGAGAAAGCAGCCGCAGGCGCACCCTAAATATGATGATCAGAATCAGCACCATAGCCGCCACCGAAAGCCCCAGCAGAATCGCCATATTTCTGGTCATACTAACGGATATGGAGTCTATTAGCCTGGCATCGGCGATTACGGTAACGCTTATACTATTTAGCGGGTTGTCGGAGAAGAAAGCTTCGATGTCGTCAGCCGCTTTCACCGCCGTTTCCTGGTCCATATTGCCTTCGGGCGTTACCAGTATTAGGACATGTTTATCATCGGGGACAAAGGACTGCATCGCATCATTGATATCCCCTTCAGCGTCATAAATCACCGTTTCTATAAACGCCTGGTTCTCCAGCGATGGCTCCCCGATTTGTAATAGCTGCTCTATCTGCGGCAGGAACATCTGCCGCACATCTTCCCTCGCCTGCTGTGCTGCCACCTCCTGCTGCACCTCATCAAGCCCCATTGCTGCAGCAGCCTGCCTGGCTGCCGCCGCTGCCTCTTCCTGGGCAACGGAAACCTGCTCCATAAGAGCCTGGCTTGCCTTCTCCGCTTCTACTATCGCCGTCTGTAATATAGTAATCGGACCGATAATGGCACGATAGCGCTCGTCACTGATGATCCTCTGCTCGAAATCGGACAGGACTGCCAGGTTATCGGATGAGAAGATGTCCTTCATTTCCCCCATTAGCGAGACTGTAATGGGTTCACCACCGAATTGCTCCTGATAGTGCTGGCTGTCCTGCCATAGCTTCGAATCGGGCGATACTAGGGAATTAAATCCGGTTTCGCTTTCAAGCATGGTGACGCCCGGCGCCAGCGCTGCCGCTAGTACAACTGCAACTACTACCAGCCACCATGGCCTGCGCTTGATAAAACGGGCTAACGACTCTGAGAACTTCCTCACCTCACCTCACCCTCACACGACTCAGGTTTCGTTCTGCTGACATTTTCAAGCAGCATCTCGGCAACCTCGGCCGCCTTTTCCAGTTGCTCCGCCGCCAGACCATCCAGCAGTCTTTCCATCTGTATTTGACCTGATATCCACAGCCCATTGATAAGCTCACGTCCGCTGGCAGAAAGCCTGGTGATAACCAGCCTCCTGTCTTGGATATCGGCTTCACGCACCACCAGTCCCTTCCTAACCAGCTTATCTACGATGCCGGTGGCTGTCGGTAAGGCGATTTCCAATTTTGAGGCGATGTCACTCATTCGGCTTTGACCGGTGGCTTGCAGCACCAGCAATACCCGCAGTTGGGTAACGGTCAGGTCTGAAGAAAACCACTCCGTCGGTATCCGGGGGCTCAAATTATCATATATCGCCTCGGCTAGCTCCAATATTCTTTTTACCTTTCCGTCTCTGTCTTGAGGCATAGTATTATTCCTTCCATTATAATTATTTTTACTTTTCTAATTATTTGGTTATACCTAAATATATTATAGTAACTCTTCAAACGAATGTCAATCCCGTCAAGAGCAGAAACTTATGATATAATCACCGAAAGGGGGTGTTTATATGACCGAAAGCAACAGGGTTCAGTGGGTCTACTCGTCCAGAAACAACCGGGAACTAGCCGAGCGCTACGACCAGTGGGCAAAGGATTACGAAACCAACCTGAAAAAAGATTTCCAGTACCGTGGACCACAAGTTACCGCCGGATATATCGAGAAATACATATCGAAAGAGGCAAAAATCCTGGATGCTGGCGCCGGCACCGGCTTGATGGGCGAAATACTAAACGGTATGGGCTACAAAGACCTGACGGCTATGGACCTGTCACAGGGAATGCTGGATGAAGCAGGTAAGAAAGGTGCATACCGGGAGTTGCATCAGATGGTTATGGGCGAAACCCTGGACTTTGCTGCCGATTCATTCGACGCCGTGGTAAGCGTCGGCGTGCTTACCGTGGGGCATGCACCGGCAAGCTCATTCGATGAGCTTATCCGCATCACCCGCCCAGAAGGCTATATTATCTTTACCCTGCGCCCCGATGTCTATCATAAATCCGGCTTTAAGGAGAAGCAGGCTGCCCTGGAATCGATGGGCATTTGGAAACTAGTTGAGGTTAGTGAGAAATTCCAGACACTGCCCAAGGGGGAGCCGGAAGTATTTCACCAGGTCTGGGTGTACCGGGTTACCTCTTAATATTAAACGTTCCATAATAAAATACGCAGGTGATATTTCACCTGCGTATCTCTTTTTAAACTGAAACTGAACTAGCTGTTTCTTACCTTGCGAAAACAATCGCTACAGTAGACCGGCTTATCCCCGCGGGGTTCAAAGGGTACTTCAGTATCCTTGCCACACTCGGCACATACCGTCGGGAACATCTGCCGTCTGGCACCATATCCGCTGTTACCATAACGCTCTGCTTTCCTTGCCTGACGACATGGCATACAGCGCTTCGGCTCGTTGGTATAGCCTTTTGACTGGAAGAACTCTTGCTCTTCAGCGCTGAAGGTAAAGGTGACGCCGCAATCGGAACACTGGATCGACTTGTCCTGAAAGCTCATTGAATGACCTCCTTCTTTCATTAGTTGGTAAGCATCCTGGTCATCCAATACTTGGGCAAGACAAGCGGTTTATCCTGCATAAAGTTAAGTACATACTATTTATAGTACTAATGACCGAAGCCAAAACCACCATATATAGCATAGCCTAAATACCTGTGCCTGTCAATAGATACTGCTCACAACCGCAGAAAAGCCTTCACAGCTACTCCTGCCGGCTGAAAGACCATGCCGAAAGAGCCAGCAGGATGATACCGAGTGCGGCTACAATCAAGATGTCCTCCAGCACTGTCATAGTATGCCCGAAGACGGTAACGCCGATGGTGGCGGCACCTTCCGATCCCAGAAAGACCTGACGGATGGCATCGACGCCGTAAGTCAGCGGATTTACCTTGGAGATAACCTCCATCCAGACGGGCACGTTGTTTACCGGGTAGAAGACGCCCGCCAGGAATATAAGTGGCATTATAATGAGCTGTATCACCACCTGGAATCCCTGTTGAGATTTCATCCGCGAAGCCACCAGCAAACCCATACCGGAAAGTGACACAGATACCACAACTATTAACAGCATCAGTTCCAATACCATTATAAAGCTAATAGAAACGCCGAGTATCGGCGCCAGTATGAGCATGACCAGCGCCTGTAAAACAGCAACTATCGCCCCGCCGGCGGCTTTACCCATTATGATTCCTCCCCGCCCCAGTGGGGATACCAATATCTCCTTCAAAAAGCCGAACTCTCGATCCCAGACTATAGATACACCGGACATTACGGAGCTCATAAGCACGGTCATAGCCAGAATACCGGGGTACATAAATTGCATATAGTCTACACCGGCCGTCATCGATCCTATAATCTCACCGAAGCCGGCACCGAAGATAACCAGAAATATCAGCGGCATGGCGAAGGATGAAAACAGGCGTGAGCGCTCCTGTATGAAGCGCAGTAGCTCCCGGTAAGCTACAACCCACACTCCTCTGAATACATCTGCCATAGCTTGTTAATGCCTCCTCATCATTGCCATCTGCCTCAACTGGTCCTTAAAACTTACCTCTTCGTCACGGATGGCACGTCCGGTGAGTTTCAAAAAGACGTCATCGAGGGTGGGACGGCGGATACTTATCGATTCCAGACCATTATGGAAATCCTTCATCAGTTTGACCAGAAACTTTTCACCCTGCGGAACGCTGAATACTATGTTATCCTTCTTAACGATAGGTTCCAGTTTGTATTTCTCTTTCAACTCGATCATAGCAGCGTTATTATCCTCGGCTTTCATGGTAACCAAATCACCGCCTACCATATCCTTCAGATTATCCGGCGTATCCAGCGCTACAATACGCCCGTGATCGATAATGGTTATGCGGTTGCAGTTTTCCGCCTCATCCATATAATGGGTGGTCAGAAATATTGTCAGGTTATGCTTCTGCCGCAGCTCCAAGATATAATCCCAGATATGGCGGCGGTTTTGCGGGTCTAGCCCCAGTGTAGGCTCATCCAGGAAGAGCACCCGCGGGCTATGTAACAGACCGCGTGCCATCTCCAGCCGCCGCTTCATCCCTCCGGAGAAGGTGCTGACCTTGGTTTTACGTCGCTCTGAAAGCTCCACCAGCTCTAATAGCTCGTCTATACGCTTCCCCCTTTCCTCTCTGGGAACCTTATA
>DUFE01000071.1 GCA_011170385.1 Dehalococcoidia bacterium
ACTATATTCGGGTTACGTCTTGCCTCTTCTGTCTAAGTCAGTTCATCCCAGAGGATACTCTCTAAGTCAAATACCGGGCCATCTTTACAAACCTGCTTCAAACCCTGTTTTGTTTTGATGGTGCAGCCGTAGCAGACGCCGAAGCCGCAGCCCATCCGCACCTCCAGCGAAATTTGCACCGGCTTATCTTTAAGTTCTCTCATTTTGGTCATGGTGCGGTACATCGGGGTCGGCCCGCAGGCAAAGACCTGGTCTGCCCAATCTACATATTCAGGGATTATATCTGTTACCATGCCTTTTTTACCCGATGAACCGTCATCGGTAAGAGTGACAAGCTCTAACCCTGTGGGCAATGTGTTAGGGTAAAGACGTGAAGCTTTTGTAGCACCCTGGATCAGTATTACCGAGCATTCTCTCCTTATAGCTTCTTGAGCCAGAAAGCACAGCGGGGCGATGCCAACACCACCCGCTAATAATAGTATATTGTTCGAGCTAGGTTTTATGGAATAGCCATTGCCTAGTGGACCTAATAACTCAACTGTGTTTCCTATGGAGCACTGAGAAAGCCAGTTCGTACCTTTACCCCCTTTCCATACGGCAAAGAACAAAGCTATATCATTTTTATTATTTAACTGATGAATACTAAATGGACGAGACAGTATGCATTCTTCTCCGCACCTTACCATAGTAAATTGACCTGGATGTGCTTCTGAAGCTATTTCTGGGCAACTGAGCCATAATAGCTGAAAACTTGATAAAATTCGATTACCTGAACGGTGAGGCTGTAATGTCAATGTGGCGTTAGAAATAACCCTGGCTGAAACCTGTTTCAATGATGCTCCTCCCCCCTGTAGGTGGGTAGTGGCAGAGCATTGTAGCTCTGGCTGCTGTTAACTAGCGCCTCGGCGGCGGCTCTTGCCGTGTCCAGTGAGGTGAAGCAGGGAATACGCTTTTCGGCAGCCGCCCGGCGAATCTGGAAGCCGTCACGTAGAGGGATACGCCCGCCGGTGATGGTGTTGACAATACCGTCCACGGTGCCGTCGCGGATAATATCTATGATATTGGGGTGACCTTCGCTTAACTTCTTACTTATCATCTTCACCGGCAGGCCGGCGGATTGAAGCAGCGCCGAAGTTCCCTCGGTGGCGTAGAAGCGATAGCCAGCCTGATGGAACTTCTTGATTAGAGGCAGAGCTTCAGTCTTATCCCGGTCGGCGATGCTGAAAAGCATCGTCCCTTCGGGCGGCAGCATCAGTCCGGCGGCAAGAAGCGTCTTCGCCATCGCGGAGTTAAAAGTGTGATCTATACCCATTACCTCGCCGGTGGACTTCATCTCCGGACCAAGGTAGGTATCGACACCGAGAAGCTTGGACATGGAGAATACGGGAGCCTTGATGGCAATCAGCTTCTTTTTAGGCAGCAAACCGGTCTTATATCCCTGTTTATTGAGGCTGTTTCCTAGCATAACCCCGATGGCGATATCCACCATAGGCACGCCGGTGACCTTGGAGATAAAAGGTATGGTGCGGCTGGCGCGGGGATTGACTTCCAGTACATAGATATTCGACCCGCCGGAAGCACTATCGGGTACGACATCGAACTGGATGTTCATCAAGCCCCTGACATCGAGCGCCAGCCCTATCCGTATGGAGTATTCGACGATGGTATCTATCTCCGCTCTGGTAAGGTTGACGCCGGGGTATACCGCCATTGAATCCCCGCTGTGGACTCCGGCACGTTCGATGTGCTCCATTACACCGGGGATAAAGACGCTTTCCCCATCACAGACGGCGTCTATTTCGACCTCTTTGCCCTGAAGGTATTTATCGATGAGAACCGGGTGCCCTGTATCCAGGTCCATCGCCAGCTTCATATAACGCTCCAGTTCTCCGGCATTGTGGACAATTTCCATCGCCCTGCCGCCGAGTACGTAGCTGGGGCGTACCAGCACCGGGAATCCGATGAGTTCGGCCACTCTGGTAGCTTCGTCGATGGTGGTGACCGCTGACCCCGGCGCCTGCGGGATACCGAGGCGGCTTAACAGGTTCTCGAAGCGCTTTCTATCCTCGGCAAGGTCTATCGAATCCAGACTGGAACCGAGCAGCAGCATACCGGAGTGGGTCAGAGGCTCCGCCAGGTTGATAGCCGTCTGCCCGCCGAACTGGACGATGGAGGGCGTCGGTGTGTTGCCGTTATCGCCCGTTTCATTTTCCAGTATATCGCGCAGGCTCTCTGAATCCAAAGCTTCGAAGTAAAGGCGGTCGCTGGTATCAAAGTCGGTGGATACCGTCTCCGGGTTGGAGTTGACCATGATGCTCTGGTAGCCTGATGCCTGTAGCGCCCAGGCGGAGTGGACGCTACAATAATCGAACTCTATGCCCTGGCCTATGCGTATCGGTCCGCTGCCGATGACAACCGCCTTGTTTCGTTGGTCGGCAATGGCTTCGTTCTCCCTCTCGTAGCTGCTGTAGAAATAGGGCGTGGCGGCATCAAACTCGGCGGCGCAGGTATCCACCATCTTGTACACCGGTCTGATATTCCAATCGTGCCGCTGCTGCCTCACCTGCTCCGGAAGCCTGTCGGCGAGGGTGGCAATCTGCTCGTCGGAGAAACCCAGCCGTTTAGCCTGATACATCAGCTCAGGCGTCAGCACCTGCGAGAGCAGTGTCCTTTCCATATCTATGATGTTCTTCATTTTTTTCAGGAACCACATGTCGATTTTTGTCCGCTCGTATATCTCGGCAGCGGTTATGTCTCGGCGCAAGGCTGCCATAATCGCCCAGAGCCTCAGGTCGTTCGGATGCAGTGGGTAGTAGTTTAAATCTTTGCCCAGCTCCCATTGTGGGTCTTCCCACAGCAGAGACCTTTTGCCGAACTCCAGCGAGCGTACCGCCTTCTGCAGGGCGGCTTCGAAGGTGCGGTCGATAGCCATAACCTCACCGGTGGCTTTCATCTGGGTGCCGAGGATGCGGTCGCCGGAGGCGAACTTATCGAATGGCCAGCGGGGAATCTTGACTACCAGGTAATCCAGCGCCGGCTCGAAGGAAGCCATCGTCTTGCCGGTAACGGCGTTGGGGATCTCGTCAAGCCTCTTGCCGATGGCTATTTTGCCGGCGACACGGGCGATGGGGTAGCCGGTAGCCTTGCTGGCGAGGGCGGAGCTGCGGCTGACGCGTGGATTGACCTCGATGACGTAATAGTCGTTGCTGTTAGGGTCGAGGGCGAACTGTATGTTGCAGCCCCCCTCAACGCCCAGCGCCCGAATAATCTTTAGGCTTGCCGTGCGCAGCATCTGGTATTCCTTGTTGG
>DUFE01000072.1 GCA_011170385.1 Dehalococcoidia bacterium
GCCATTTGAGGTGTAACAACAGCCCCGGATTTGGCTATCGTCTTACCATCGTCACCGATTACCGCCTCACGAAGCGTTCTGCCAACAAGCCTTTCATCGGAGCTTTGCATTTCTTTGATGACACTGCGGTATGGCGTTTCGATGAAACCATAGCTATTCACCCTGCCGTAGGTTGCTAGCGAGCCTATGAGACCAATATTTGGTCCTTCCGGCGTCTCTATAGGACATATTCTACCGTAATGAGAGTAGTGAACGTCACGGACATCGAATCCGGCACGCTCACGCGACAAACCACCGGGACCCATCGCCGAAAGGCGACGCTTGTGGGTTAGTTCGGCAAGAGGGTTTGTCTGATCCATAAACTGAGATAGTTGCGAGCCGCCGAAAAATTCCCTGATGGCAGATATCACCGGTCGTATATTCACCAGAGTTCCCGGAGTAACCACATCGGTTCCGGCGATGCTCATTCGCTCTCTTGCAACGCGCTCCAGGCGTACCAGCCCGACACGGAACTGGTTCTGGATGAGTTCGCCGACGGTGCGTATCCGCCGATTGCCCAGGTGATCGATGTCATCGGCGGTGTCATCACCATTGTTGACCATTATTATATGCCTTACTATCTCTACGATATCTTCTTTAGTTAAAGCCCTTTTTTCGTCTTCAATAATATTTTCGATTCCCAGCCGCTGGTTTAGTTTGTATCGCCCGACTATACCCAGATCATAATGCTTGGGATTGAAGAAAAGGTTGGTTATCAGTTTCCGGGCGTTTTCAATATTAGGTGGATCACCCGGCCGCAATTTCCGGTACATATCGAGCAGCGCCTCCAATTCGTCTTTGATCATAGGGTCTCTATCCAGAGTCGGTTGTATGAAACGCCTGTCTGGAGCGTTATCTTCTTTTGCAAACATCTCCAGTAACTGATCGTCATCGCCATATCCTATAGCCCGTAAAACCGTGGTAACCGGTATCTTTCTCTTGCCGTCTATCTTGACCGAGATCACGTCCCGGCTGCTGGTTTCAAACTCTAACCACGCTCCACGGCTCGGCACCAGATTAGCCCTGCAGAGTCTGCGTCCGGTATTGGTGTCTTCCTCTGCGGTAAAATATATACCTGGAGAGCGCAGCAACTGACTGACCACCACTCGCTCCGTGCCGCTGGTTATAAAAGTTCCCTTAGCTGTCATCATCGGTATATCGCCGAAGAACAGGTCGAATGGCTCCTTGATTTCCCCGGTACCTTTGACCAGAAGCCTGGCTTTTACATACAGGGGGATGGAATAGGTCTGCTCCCGCTGATAGCATTCCTGCTCGGAATAGCGCGGTTCGCGGAACTCGTAATCGATGAAACTCAACTCCAGACGGTTGCCGGTGAAATCCTTTATGGGGGATATTTCATCAAGTAGCTGCTTTATTCCTTCTTCCTGAAACCACTGGTACGAAGATAGCTGAATTTCGATCAGGTTCGGCACTTCCAGCATCTGTGGCAACCTTGAATAAGATCTCTTCCTAATGTCGCGCTGCTCAATATCAGCGGGGGATGATGATTCTAATAACATCCTGTCTCCTTAAAGTAATGAGGAATTATAACTAATTAAACGCTAAAGCAAATAACAAAACGTGACCTTCAAAGAGGCATATAAAGGTGAATAAAAAAGAGGCATAATCGCAAAAAAAAATGATACCATAAAGAAAGGGTTTTGTCAAATATTTCCATATACTATTATACAAAAATTGATTCCGTTTAGCAAAACTTTACACAGCATATTGATAGCTTTATAATTTACCCAATCATTTATCGGCATATCAATCGACTTTATCAGTCGGTTTGAAGCAAATCATGCCAACAGCCGCATTGTTTTATAATTAACTTTTGGTTTTTGTTATGTCAATAGAGGAAGAGCTAGCCCGACTATCGCCAACCAGGAATACAGTAATCACTGTCGGAGTCTTTGATGGGGTTCACCTTGGTCATAAATACCTGCTGGCAGAGCTGGTTAAAAATGCCAGGAAAGACAACCTTATCAGCGTCGTGGTTACCTTCCGCAAGCACCCTCAAAGCCTTTTCGAACCGAGCTCTGGTTTGAAGTTCCTTGCCAGTCTCCCCCAAAAGATAAAGCTTCTAAAAGAAGAAGGGGTAGAGGTTGTGATAACACTTGATTTCACCTTTGAGCTAGCACAGATAGGCACCCGATCATTCATCGGGATGCTGAAAAAGTACCTCAAGATGAACGGTCTGGTGGTGGGACCGGACTTTGCCATGGGCCGTAACCGGGAAGGCGATATAGATACCCTTCGTTCCCTGGAAAAGGATATGTGCTTTAAACTAACGGTTGTGCCTCCCGTCGTTAAAAACAGTGAACCTGTAAGCAGCACAGTTATCAGAAACGCTTTGGCGACGGGTAGCATTAAAAAAGCCAACGAAATGCTTGGGCGTTACTTTAGTCTGGAGGGTCGTGTAATCGTCGGCAGCGGGCGGGGCAGTGACCTGGGTTTCCCCACCGCCAATCTAGATATCGACCCAATGCAGGCGCTACCTATGGATGGTGTTTATGCCACCCTGGCTTATATTGACGGAAAGCCCTACCCCTCGATAACAAATATCGGCATCCGCCCCACTTTCGATGAAAAAGAAAGGGCCATAGAAGTGCATATATTCGATTATAACTGCGAGCTATATCGTCACAACTTAAAAATTGATATAATAAACAGGCTCCGTGGCGAGCATAGATTCAGGAGCGCCGAAGAGCTTGTGAAACGGATAACGGAGGATATAATCGAAGCAAGGAGTATATTGAGCCACCTCGATAGCTATTAAACATGATCTCTGATAAATCAACAAACGGGGATATTAAACATCTGTTGCATCGCGGCGTAGCCGAGGTTATCGTCGAGGAAGAGCTGACATATTTACTGCATTCCGGTAGGAAACTCCGGCTTAAGGAAGGTTTCGACCCCAGCTTCCCCGATATTCACCTCGGTCATATGGTCACCCTTAAAAAGCTACGCCAGTTCCAGGAGATGGGACATCAGGTGGTACTCATCGTCGGCGACTGGACGGCACAGATAGGCGATCCCAGCGGTGCCTCGGTTACCCGCCCTATGCTTTCGGCTGAGCAGGTTAAGGCTAACGCTAAAACCTATATGGAGCAGTTTTTCAAGATTGTAGATAAGGACAGGACGGAGGTTCGCTGGCAGAGTGAATGGTTCGGCAAATTCGACCTCGGCGATGTCTTTAAGCTAACCAGTAAGTTCACCATAGCACAACTGCTGGCGAGGGACGACTTCAGCAAGAGATATAATTCAGGAAACCCCATCACCATGACAGAGTTCCTCTATCCCCTACTACAGGCTTACGATTCGGTTGCAATAGAGTCAGACGTCGAGTTCGGCGGCACCGACCAGAAGTTCAACCTTCTGATTGGTCGCGAGCTGCAGGCTACCGTAGGACAGCATCCGCAGCAGATACTTACGGTGCCGCTTTTAGTGGGCACGGATGGCAGCCAGAAGATGAGCAAGAGCCTGGGCAACTACATCGGCATTGCTGAGCCGCCGGAGCAGATTTACGGCAAGCTAATGTCCATACCGGACAGCCTGATTATGGATTACTTCACGCTGGTGACCGACGTAACCGATGATGAGCTAGAGCATATAAAAGAAAGCCTCGAACAAGATAGAACCAACCCGATGGAGCTGAAGAAACGCCTGGCGAGAGAGGTCGTTAAACAGCTTTACGACAATAGGTCAGCCTCCGAAGCCGAGGGGCATTTCGCCCGCGTCGTCCAGAACAAGGAGATACCGGATGATATAGAAGAGTTCAAGATAACAGATACACTACTAAAAAAGATTAGAATTAGTCAAATGGAAGAAGCGGGAGGAATTGGTAGCCTTAAAGAGGTTGGCAAGCCTAAAGTAGAAAGGGCTTGGATAGTATCGATTCCTTTGCTTCTATCCGAACTCGGTCTAGCAAAAAGTAATAGCGATGCTAAACGTCTTATAGCACAACAGTCTGTTCGTATAGATGGCAAGACAATTTATAAGGAAGAGCCACGAGGTCTTATCAAGATAGGTAGCATTATCAAAGTTGGTAAGCGCCGTTTTGCTAAAATTATTAATTCGGATATAATTGAAAAATAATCAGAAGGAGTTTATGAAATGACCAACCTACGCATCCCAGGACCGACACCCTGCCCTGATGAGGTGCTAAAGGCAATGGGACGACAGATGATAAACCATCGCGGTCCCGAGTTCGCCAGATCGCTGGACGATGTCACCAATAAGCTGAAACAGCTATTCCAGACCAGGAACGATGTCTTTATGCTCACCGGTTCAGGTACGGGCGGCCTGGAGGCGGCGGTGGTCAATGTTCTCTCTCCGGGAGACAAGGTGCTTTCGGTTTCCATCGGCGTTTTCGGTGAAAGGTTTGCCGCTATCGCCAAGCAGTTCGGCGCCGATGTCATTCCTCTCAATTTCGAATGGGGTAAGGCGGCGAAGGTAGATGAAATCCGCCAGGCGCTTAAGGACAATCCGCAGGTTAAGGCAGTACTTGTCACTCATAACGAGACCTCCACCGGCGTCACTAATGACCTGTCTGCAATCAGCTCCGTGGTAAAGGAATACGGTAAGCTCCTGGTAGTCGATGCCATCAGCAGCCTGGGTTCCATCGAGCTGCCCGTTGACGAATGGCAATGCGACGTTACCGTTACCGGCTCGCAGAAGGGCTGGATGGTACCGCCTGGGTTGATTATGGTCGCTGTCAGCGAAGCGGCGTGGGAAGCTAACGCCGAAGCCAAGATGCCACGTTTTTACTGGGACTTCGCCAAAGCGAAGAGCTACCTCGAGAAAGGGCAAACGCCTTGGACGCCGGCTATCTCTGTAATCTTTGCTCTAGAGGTCGCCCTGGATATGTTGCTAAAGGAAGGCATTTCCAGCATCGTCGCCCGTCACGCACACATAGCAGATAAGGCACGGAGCGGGATCAAGGCGCTCGGTCTGGAACTTTTCGCAGAAGACGGTTATGCATCCAACACGGTTACCTCAGTAGTTGCTCCAGAAAGACTCAACGTCAAGGAGATGCTGCGCATCCTGCGTGAGGAGCACGATATAGTTCTCGGCGGCGGTCAACAGAGCATGTCCGGCAAGATATTCCGCATCGGTCACCTGGGATGGGTAACAGATAAAGACATTGATGATGTATTACATGCGTTCAAGGTCGTTTTGCCTCAGGCTGGATTCGGGGGCTAAATATTATGAAGGTGCTTATTGCCGATCCAATAGCCCAGGATGGTATAGATATATTAAGCCAGTGCGCCCAGGTGGACGTCAAGACCAACCTCAAGCCGGATGAAATAATAGCCATAGCCGACGATTACGAGGGCATAATCGTACGCAGCCAGACCCGCATCACTGCTGATATCATCAAAGCCGGCAAGAAACTCCAGGTAATCGGTAGAGCCGGCGTCGGCGTTGATAACATAGATATAGAAGAAGCAACCAGACATGGCATCATCGTAGTCAACGCCCCCACCGGCAACACCATATCGGCAGCCGAGCATAGCATCGCTCTGATGCTTGCTCTGGCACGCCATATTCCGGCGGCTAACGCCTCACTGAAATCCGGGGCCTGGCGCCGCTCGGATTTTATGGGCACCGAGGTTAGAGGTAAAACTTTGGGAGTGGTTGGCCTTGGTAACGTCGGCTCCGATGTCACCAGACGTGCCCGAGGGCTGGAAATGAAAATCATAGCCTATGACCCGTTTATATCCACTGAAATCGCCCAGAACCTGCAGGTAGAGCTCGTTACGCTGGAGCAGCTGTTAGAAGAGTCTGATTTCATAAGTCTGCATATTCCACTGACCGAATCGACCAGAGGAATAATCGGAGCCAGGGCGCTGGCTATGGTCAAGCCGACGGTTCGTATCATCAACACCGCTCGCGGCGGTCTTATAGACGACGAAGCCCTGGTAAATTCGATAAACGAGGGAAGGATTGCCGGTGCTGCTATAGATGTATTCGCCAAGGAACCCTGCACCGAGAGCATACTCTTTGAAAACGATAAGATCATAGTCACCCCACATCTTGGTGCTTCCACCACTGAAGCCCAGACTCTGGCTGCTACCGAGGTCGCCAGGCAAATCGTCGATGTCTTCAAAGGTAAGCCGGCAAGGTATGCCGTCAACGCCCCGTTTATCTCTGTTGAAGCCCTGCCGGTGCTGATGCCTTTTATGAAAGTGTCTTCCACACTGGGCAGCCTGGCCAGCCAGCTCGCTGAGGGTCAGATGAAGACTATCAACATAAGATACAATGGTGATATAGCCAACTACGATACCAACACCCTCAAAGCGGTTATACTGGGAGGATTGCTCGAGGAGATAAGCGAGGAGAGGGTCAATCTGGTCAACGCCAATATTGTTGCCTCACGGCGCGGGCTTAAGGTTGTCGAGCAGAAAGAAGCTACCTGCGAGAACTACTCCAACCTGATTACCGTCGAGGTGGTTACCAGCGAGGATACCACCACCGTTTCCGGCACCGTTCTGCGAGGGGAGTCACACATCGTCCAGGTGGATAACTACTGGATTGATATCGTTCCTACTGGAGGTTTCTTTCTATTCAGCGACCATCATGATCGCCCCGGTATCATCGGCGCCGTCGGCAAGATAACCGGCGATGCTGATATAAACATAAGCTATATGAGCTTGAGCCGCCTCAAGCCGAGGGGACAGGCGCTTATGATACTGGCATTGGATGAAGCCCTGCCTGAAGAGCACCGCCAGCAGATACTGGCGCTACCGGATATCCAGTCCGCAAAACTGGTCAAAATGTAAGGCGCGAGGGCTAAAACCGCCTTAAATGGATATTTCCAAAATCAATACTAAGGAGTAGCATATATCATATGATAATCGGCGTACTGGCACTACATGGTGGCCGCATTGAGCATATTCTAATGCTGGAGAGGCTGGGAGTAACGTCAATGCCCATTTACAAGTACAACGATCTTGAAAGCATAGACGGGCTTGTTATACCCGGCGGCGAGAGCACCACCATGCTAAATCTGATGCATAATTTTGATATATTCAAACCTCTCAAGGAAAGAATACGCAGTGGTTTGCCGGTACTGGCTACCTGCGCCGGCGTAATTTTGCTAGCAAAAGAGGTTTCTAATCCCCCTATGGAAACCCTTGCCCTTATGGACATATCCATAAAGCGCAATGCCTTCGGCAGGCAGGTAGATAGCTTCGAAACGGGTGTCGATATACCACTCCTTGGCAATGAGCCGTTCCCGGCGATATTCATCCGCGCCCCGCTGATTGAAAGCGCTGGTCCCGGCGTGGAGGTCATAGGCAGAATGGCTAATGGCAACATAGTAGCCGCTAGCCAAAAATACATGATTGCAGTATCATTTCACCCGGAGCTCGGCAGCGACGCAAGGCTGCATCGCTTTTTTACGGAGATGGTTGCCAACCGCCGTAACAAAGGAAGGGCTGAAGAATCAATCGAAACTACTATACCAGCCGATTAAGCACCAGCCCCGACGGCATCTTCGGATAGAAGTAGGTGGATTTCCTGGGCATACGGTCGCCGGCATCCGATATATCTTTTATCTTTCTGCTGTTTATTGGGCTGATGATAAATGCCAGCTGGTGCTCTCGTTTCTGCACCTGTTTAACGGTATCCCGGTGATCGTAATTATAGGATATTTTAACCTCATCCTCGCTGCTCAATCCCAGCAACTCCTCCAGTATGACATGGTCGACGATGCTAACGTCCAGCCTCTTGTATAACGGTGAGTGGAAATAGGGCATCATCTTTTCGGCAGCGGCAAAGTCCCGTAGCGTAAGCAAGAACAGGCTCTCATCGTTGAGGCCAAACAGAAACAACCTTATATCTCTTTCATCAGCCAATAATCTATCGATTCTGTCCCAGATATCGGGTAAGTTCAGAGGCAACTCCTCGATATCGAAGAACGCTATTAGTTTTTCGCCCAGCCCCTCCAGTTTGGACGGAGCCATACCGCGAATGAGGCGATGCGGCGGCAGTATCAACAGACCCGGGTCGTCGAAATCCACCAGCGACATAAGCGTATAATTGAATACGGCATCCTCCGGTGCTCCGGCGTTAATGGCTCGCTGTTCACGCTGGTAGATAAGGGAGCTCTCGTAGCGATGGTGTCCATCGGCTATATATAGAGATTTATCGGCGAAGAAGCCACTTAATTTTTTGATTATACTATCACCACTGATTTTCCAGAGCCTGTGTGCCTCCGTATCGTAGCTTTCTATATTTACTATTGGTTTACCTAATTCCTGAGTATCAATCAACGAGGATACGTACCGCTTATCGTCTTCAAACATAGCCAGTATCGGGCTGGTATTAGCGCCCAGCGCCCACAGCAGGCTTATGCGGTCGTTCTTGGGCTCTACCAACGTCCCTTCATGAGGGCGGATAACGTTTTTATGCCAGTCTTCCAGCTTTATTCGTGCAATCAGGCAGCGCCTTTTATACTGCCTGCCCATGTGCAGAAAATGATGGTCATGGAGATAGATACAAGGCTTTTCCTCGGTGATGAGAACCTTCTTCCGTAGCCATTCCTCGATGATACTTGCTGAACGGGTATATTTGTTGTCCACCGTCGAGTCCTGTGGCAGTTTTCGACCATGCTCCAGACGGATAAAGTTATAAGTACTGCGATTATACAGTTCTTCTTGAAGCTGCGGTGTTATTACATCATAAGGAGGACAGATAACTGCCGACATCTCTTGAACCAACGATTCGTTGTAACGCACACCACGGAAGGGTTTGACTTCAGCCATATGCTAGCTCCTAAACTCCTTAATAATTTTCATTAGCTCACTTTCGTCTATCTGTCTGATGCCCATACTGCGGGCACGCGCCAGTTTGGAGCCGGCTTCGGTACCAACCACCAGATAGTCCGTCTTTCTAGTGACATCGCTTTTGGCGCTGCCACCCAGGGCTCTTATTTTCGCCTCCGCCTCCTGCCGGGACATGCTTTCTAGCCGACCAGTAATAACGAACTCCCTACCTTCAAGTGGTAATTTAGCAACCTCTCTCTCTTCCGCTTCCAGCAATACACCGGCGTCTTTCAGTCTGCCTATTATCCTCTTGTTCTCCTCGTTTTGGAAAAATGCGATCACACTATCGGCGATTTTCGGTCCGATGGTATCTATACCGATAAGCTCCTCTTTAGATGCCCTCGCCAGCTTATCCACGCTGGCAAAGCTTCTCGCCAGCAGCTCCGCTGTTTCTTCACCAACGTGGCGAATACCAAGTGCATAAATTAACCTCGCCAGCGGTCTCTTCTTACTCTTTTCAATCGCTTCAAGAATGTTATCCACACTTTTTTCCGCCATTCTATCCAGATTGAGAAGCTTACCCCCTTTAAGGGAATACAGGTCGGAATAGTCTTTGACGAGCTCTTCGTCTGCCAGTATGACGCTCATCTTCTCACCGATTCCCCTGATATCCATCGCACTCCGAGAGGCGAAATGCTCGATGCGCTGCTGCCTCTGGGCGGGACAGGCAGCGTTGAGGCAATAGTACATCACCTCGCCCTCCGGCTTGAAGATTTGAAAGTGGCAGATCGGACACCTGCTCTGTATCTTCTTTTTCAGGTCGAATATTTCGGTTCCCCATGGGCGCTTGCTCAATACCGGGGCGACTACCTGCGGTATTACATCGCCCGCCCGCTGGATGATAACGGTATCGCCTTCGCGTATGTCCTTGCGCCTAATATCATCTTCGTTGTGTAGTGCCGCCTGCTTTATAGTGACACCGCCGACCGAAACCGGCTCCAGCACGGCATAGGGGTTCATCGTTCCTGTCCTCCCGACGCTTATCTTTATCTCTTTCAGCAGCGTGTTGCCCTGTACCGCCGGGAACTTGTAGGCGATAGCCCACCTCGGCTCGTGGCCTATCTCCCCCATCTTCTTCTGTAACCCTATCTCGTTTACCTTGACAACTATACCATCTGCTTCGTAAGGTAGCTTTTCCCTTTCCTTGAGCCATTCTTCATAGTATTGCTCTACCTGCTCTATGGTATCGAGCAGCTTATTGTTAGGATTTACTTTAAAGCCAATTGACCTCAGGTACTCTAGCGTTTCCCAGTGGCTTGGCGGTGTCGCCCCGCCTTCAGCGTAACCCAGCATATAAATATAGATATCCAGCGGGCGTCCTGCGGTTATCCGCGGATCCAACTGACGCACCGAGCCGGCTGCAGCGTTGCGGGGGTTGGCAAATAATGGCAGCCCTTCTTTAGCTCGCTCACTATTCAGTTTCTTGAAGCCCTCTATGGGTAAAAACACCTCGCCGCGCACCTCGAAACGAGGCGGCGCTTCCTTAGGTAACGATAGCGGGACGCTTCTTATCGTTTTAATGTTCTGGGTTATATTCTCACCGCTGAAACCATCACCCCTGGTAGCACCGATAGCCAGCCTGCCATTGATATAGGTCAGCGCCACCGCCAGACCATCTATCTTATGTTCGCAGGCAAACCTCACCCCCTGCACATCGGCTAGTTTTGATATTCGGCTATACCAAGCGACAAGCTCTTCATGAGAGAATGCGTTGCCCAGTGACAGCAACGGAATACGGTGCTCCACAACACCGAAGGCTGCTACCGGAGCAGCACCCACTCGCTGCGTCGGCGAATCCGGGGTTACCAGTTGCGGATGCTTTTCTTCTAGTTGATGAAGCTGGCGCATCAGCCCATCGTATTCTGCATCGCTTATTTCGGGACTATCCAGCACATAGTAGAGGTAGCTATGGCGGTTTATCTCCACCTTAAGGCTTTCTATTTTTGCTCTGGCTTCAGCCGTATCCGTCATTTATCTTAAGTATATCAGATAAGCCGAGGTTGATTAAATAGCCTCAAGGTATTATGCTTATGACTGATGAAATTAATCATCGGTCTGGGTAATCCTGGTTCCATCTATTCCAAGAACCGCCATAACATGGGCTTTACCTGCGTCAGGCTTCTTGCTCGCAGGTATGGCATCCGCCTTGATAAAAAGCAGTCCCTTGCCAGAACCGGCAGCGGACTGATTGAAGACGAACCCGTCGTTCTTGCCCGTCCGCAGACCTATATGAACTTGAGTGGCAGGTCGGTAAGCCGTCTTGTCAAGAGTTTGAAAATAAGCCCCGAAGACCTTGTTGTCATCCACGACGACCTCGACCTGCCGACAGGCAGAATACGCATCCGCAGTGGCGGCGGCTCCGGCGGGCATAAGGGAATCGAATCTGTCATCGATGAGCTGGGCAGCCAGGACTTTATACGCGTCCGCATTGGCATAGGTCGTCCCTTCGAAGGCGCCGGTGAGGATGAAGTCATAGATTACGTTCTCTCCGACTTTACCCCGGAGGAAGATCGGTTGATGAAAAAGGCTATCGAACGTGCTTGCGACGCTATAGCCTGCCTCATAACCGAAGGGCTTAATTCAGCAATGAACGGCTACAACAGAAACTTTGCCAATACCTGACCCAGGTGCTATAATCCCGTTGTTTCGGTCTTCCTGTAATGATGGATAATAGAAAGCTCATCGCCGTTATCGGTGGCAGCCGGTCCTCGGCTAAAGAAAACAAGCTGGCGGAGGAAGTTGGCCGTGAGCTGGCAAAGAGGGGCGCCGTTTTAGTTTGCGGCGGGTTGGGCGGGATTATGGAATCAGCCTGCCGCGGTGCCGCCTCCGAGGGTGGTCTCACAATAGGCATCCTGCCCGGCGAAAGCAGGCGCGAAGCCAACGACTACGTACAGATTCCCATCGTTACCGGCATAGGCTATGCCAGAAATGTTGTCGTTGCCAAGTCTTCACAGGCAGTTATCGCCATAGGCGGCAGCTATGGCACGCTTACCGAGATAGGTTATGCACTGCAGAATGGTATTCCGGTTATCAGCCTGGGAACCTGGTCTCTATCCAGGAACGGTAAGACCGATAAATCCGTCATCCCGGCGAAAGACGCAGCTGACGCAGTATCCATAGCCTTCGAGCATATATCCGAATAACATGATGATTTAGGTATTGAATTGGTCACTATAACAGATATTAAAGCCCGGGAAATACTCGACTCCAGAGGCAACCCGACGCTCGAAGCTGAGGTTGCACTATCTGACGGCAGTAAAGGGCGGGCGGCTGTTCCGTCTGGAGCCAGTACCGGCAAACACGAAGCGATGGAGTTGAGGGACGGAGATGCTGCCCGCTTCAACGGTCTCGGCGTGCTTAAAGCGATTGCCAATGTCAGCGATATCATCGCACCGTCTCTCAAAGGGGTGTCCGCTACAAACCAGGAAGCCATAGATGACAGGCTGATAGAGCTGGACGGTACTGCCGATAAGTCATACCTGGGAGCCAACGCCACCCTGGGAGTATCGCTGGCGATAGCTCACGCCGCCGCCTGCTATATGGGAACACCGCTTTATATTTATCTCAACGATAAAGATAGCTATACTCTACCCGTTCCTTTGATGAATATTCTTAATGGCGGAAAACACGCCGACGATTCGACCGACTTTCAGGAGTTTATGGTAGTTCCCGCCGGTGCCACCGGCTTTGGGCAGGCTCTGATAATTGGCACGGAAGTATATCATAACCTTAAAAAGGTGTTAAAAAGCAACGGCTTGAATACCAACGTCGGCGACGAGGGTGGCTTCGCCCCTTCCCTGCCCTCGAACAATAAAGCCATAGAATATATACTAGAGGCTATTGAGAAGGCAGGCTATCATCCCGGCAAAGACTGCTATATTGCCCTGGACCCGGCTGCCAGTGAATTCTACCGCGATGGAAAATACTATCTATCCCGTGAAGGAAAGACGCTAACCAGCCAGCAGATGTTAAATTATTATGTCAAATGGGTTTCAGGCTACCCCATCATCAGTATAGAGGACGGGATGTCTGAAGACGATTGGGAAGGCTGGCAGCAGCTCACCCGGAGGCTGGGTGATAAAGTCCAGCTCGTCGGTGACGATCTCTATGTTACCAATATCGATCGTCTTAACAGGGGTATAAAGAATAAAGCCTCTAATTCCATACTCATCAAACCAAACCAGATAGGCACTCTTACCGAGACGATATCCGCTATAAAGACCGCCAAGAGAGCGGGCTGGACGGCGGTGGTCAGCCACCGCTCCGGCGAAACCGAGGACACAACCATCGCCGACCTGGCGGTCGCCTTCGATTGCGGCATGATAAAGACCGGTGCCCCTTGCCGCTCCGAGCGTACTGCTAAATACAATCGTTTGTTGCGGATAGAGCAGGAGCTGGGAAGCAAAGCCGTCTTTACCGGACTAAAGGCGTTCTCTGGCTTTAAATAATATCATCACAGGAGGTACGGGATGACGACTAAAATCGGTATCAATGGTTTCGGACGTATCGGCAGGCTCACTATGAGAACGATAAACCGGTACCACCCAGATGAGTTGGAGGTTGTAGCCGTCAACGATTTGACCGATGCCAGAACCAACGCACACCTTTTTAAATGGGATACCAGCTTCGGCTGCTACCCGGGCACGGTCGAAGCCACCGACGAATCGATCGTCATCGACGGCAGGGAAATGAAGGTGATATCGGAGCGAGACCCGGGTAATATCCCCTGGCTTGACTACGGAGTGGATATCGTAATCGAGTCCACAGGTATCTTCAACGACGCCGCCAAAGCAGCCGCCCACAAGCAGGGCGGAGCCAAGAAGGTTATCATATCAGCGCCGGCAAAAAATGAGGATATCACCCTCGTTCTCGGCGTCAACGAAGAGATGTACAATCCTGAAGAACACCATGTTATATCCAACGCCTCTTGCACCACCAACTGTATCGCCCCCGTAGCCAAGGTGCTGCACAAGAGTTTCGGTATCAGGAAAGGTCTGATGACCACCATCCACGCCTACACCAACGACCAGAGGCTGCAGGATATGTACCACAAAGACCTTCGGCGGGCACGCGCTGCCACCGAAAACATCGTCCCTACCACCACCGGCGCCGCCGAAGCTGTCACTCAGGTAATACCGGAGCTTGAGGGCAAGCTTCACGGACTGGCTTTCCGGGTGCCGATAGCCACTGTG
This sequence comes from Dehalococcoidia bacterium, assembly GCA_011170385.1. Classification (GTDB taxonomy): domain Bacteria; phylum Chloroflexota; class Dehalococcoidia; order Dehalococcoidales; family W693; genus W693. Next base: position 14,063 of record DUFE01000072.1, read on the forward strand.
TCTGTCGTCGATTTAGTTGCCGAGCTGGAAAAAGATATTACCGTCGATGACGTAAACAAAGCCCTCGCTTCAGCCGCCGAAAGTTCTTTAAACGGCATTCTGGAATACTGCCAGGAGCCGCTGGTTAGCTCCGACTTTAAAGGAAATTCGGCAAGCTCCATCATCGATGCCCTTAGTACTATGGTTATCGGTGGTAATATGGTCAAGGTACTTTCCTGGTACGATAACGAGTGGGGTTACTGCTGCCGCCTTGCTGACCTCGCCCTGTATATCGCCGGTAAGGGGTTGTAAGTCTGGTTTCAATGTTGACACCAACAGCAGAGTGTGCTTACAATAACCAAGTCATTAAATTACGGAGGTAGGAAATGAAGTTAGTTGTTATCGGTTTCGGGCAGTGCGGCAGCCGTATTGCCGACGAGTTCGCCCGATTGAATAGAAAGGCACGTAACAACCGGGGGATAGAGATAACCCCCGGTATTTTTGCCGTCAATACGGATGCCGCCGATTTAAGCGGTTTAACCACAGTAAAAGCAGACTATCAGCACCGAATACTTATTGGTGGGCGCAAGACCGGCGGTCACGGCGTCGGCAAGATAAACGAACTTGGTGCCGAAATAGCCAGGGAAGATGCCGATAAGGTGGTTGATGCCCTGCGGTCAACCAAGCGCTTCTATGAAACGGATGGCTTCATGCTGGTCGCCAGTGCCGCTGGTGGCACCGGCTCCGGCTCGATACCTATTATGTCGCAGCATATCAAGGAGCGCTACCCGGATAAACCGCTATATGCCCTCGTTGTACTGCCCTTTGAGCACGAAGAGGAGAATGAAGAGCGCACCGTCTATAACACAGCTGTATGCCTCAAATCAACCTATTCGGTTGCCGATGCGGTAATACTGGTCGATAACCAGCGCTATGTCAGGAAGGACTTTTCACTGAAAGATAACCTGTCAAAAATCAATTCCCTTATTGTCGACCCGTTCTATA
>DUFE01000073.1 GCA_011170385.1 Dehalococcoidia bacterium
GTCAGCCGTATAATCAATGCCAGAAGCATAGACATCGCAGATTTCAAGAAGAAAATCGAGCCCCCTCGCCTTGTCAGGTTACTGGTCTTGAACTGGGAGGGCGAGGTTAGCACGGCGACAGCCAAATCTATGCTTGAGGAGATGTTCAACAGCGGCAAGGACGCCGACACGCTCATCGCCGAGCAAGGGCTTGGGCAGATAAGCGACAGCGGTGAAATTGATAAGATAGCCGGCGAAGTTATCGCTGCCAATCCCGATGCAGTGGCGGACTATAAAGCGGGGAAAACGCAGTCCCTGAAGTTTCTCGTCGGGCAGGTAATGAGGGCTACCCGTGGTCGCGCAAACCCGGGTTTAGCCGGCGAAGTACTAAAAAAGAAGCTAGAGGAAGGATAATATGCAAACCTATCTAATTATAGCCCAGATGGTGCTGTCCGTAGCCCTGATTTTAGCCGTTCTACTTCAGGTCAGAGGCGGCGGGCTGGGAGGCATCTTCGGTCAGGCGGATGCCGTTTACCGGACCAAGCGGGGCGTAGAGAAGGTACTGTTTCAGCTGACCATCGTCATTGTGGTACTGTTCGTCATCATCTCGTTGTTGATGCTCAAGGTCGGCTAGCAGATGTAGGGGCAGTATGAAAGCGGTAATAACGCTGACCACCGACTTCGGCTCAACCGACGCCTATGTAGCGTCAATGAAAGGAGTAATACTGGGCATCAATCCCGAAGCAGAACCGGTGGACATCTGCCACAGCATCAAGCCCCAGAATATTCCACAGGCTGCTTTCGTTTTAGGTTCGGTATACCGGTATTTCCCCAAAAAGACCGTCCACCTGGTGGTGGTCGACCCCGGAGTTGGTAGCGAGCGTCGGGCAATCATACTGCGGGTGCCGCAGGGCTGCTTCGTCGCCCCGGATAACGGCGTCTTAAGCTATGTCGTCCAGTACTTCCTTGCCGAGCCAGTAACCGAAGGGGGAGCCATTTCCATCAAGAAGGGGTTAAAGCCGGGCGCCGATATAGACGCCGTTCATATTACCAACCCGCGCTTCTGGAGGTCACCAATCAGCCCTACCTTCCATGGGCGTGATATACTAGCCCCGGTGGCGGCGGCGTTGACCCTGGGTTTTTCGCCGATAGAGTTCGGCGAACCGATAACCTCAGTTGAGATGCTACCGATATCGATACCCCACAAGAGACCGGACGGCTCCCTGCTAGGGCATATCGTCTATATCGACGGCTTTGGTAATCTGATCAGCGATATCAGAAGCGAAGACCTCCCCGGCGAAGGTCAGGCAGTTACTGTGGAAATCAAGGACGAGATTATTCCCGGTTTGAGCCTCACCTATGCACAGGGCAACGGGCTGCTGGCGCTTATCGGCTCCAGCGGCTACCTGGAGATAGCCTTAAAGGGCGGTAGCGCCCAATCCCTCCTTGACGCACAGGTAGGCGATGAAGTAAGATTAACCAGGCGTCTGTTAAACAATCAATGAACTGCCCCGTTTGCAATAAAGAAGCAAGAATCCATATCTATTATTGTGCCCGCTGCACCGTATATGTCCACGAGAAGTGCTGGCAACAGCATATTATACAGGCGCATACAGATTATCCTGCCACCTGATAGGTGATTTCATTCAAGGGAGATAAAGGAGAGATAAAGATGCAGAAGTGGCTTATGATTATCAGGGCACCCTTCCTGCCCCTTTCGGTGGTGGTGGCTTTTCTGGGAACCTGTATCGCCTGGTACGACGGGTATTTTCACCTGGGCTATGCCTTGCTAGCCTTCCTGGGGATACTACTGGCTCATATCAGCGTCGACGTACTCAACGAGTACTTCGATTACAAAAGCGGCATAGACCTAGATACCCTGAAGACACCCTTTAGCGGCGGCAGCGGTGCTATTCCTTCGGGACTCGTTACTCCCAAACAGGCGCTCTGGCTGGGGATTCTTACCTTCGTGGCTATCATCCCTATCGGTGTCTACTTCGTGCTGGTCAAGGGCTGGCTGCTGCTGCCGCTTTTACTGGTGGCCGCTCTGTGCATTTTTCTCTATACACCACTTATACTCAAAATGGGCTGGCCCGAGTGGTCACCCGGTCTGGGATTAGGAGCGCTTCCGGTTATCGGGGCGTATTTCGTTCAGACCGGCGAGTATAACTGGCCCCTGATGGTGGCAGCAGTGCCCTCTTTTATCCTGGTGCACAACCTGCTATTGATAAATGAGTTTCCCGATGTCGAAGCCGATAAGAAAGGTGGCAGAAGAACGCTACCTATCGCCATTGGCAAGGGGGGTGCCAGCAGGTTCTTCTCAGCAATGACGATACTGGTCTATCTGTGGATAATCGGCGGTGTCATTGCTTGTGCCACGCCAGTTTATTGCCTTATAGCTCTGCTGACACTACCAATGGCTATAAAGGCTATTCGTGGCTCAATGCAATACCAGGATATGAGCAAGCTGATGCCGGCGCTGGCAAGTAATGTTATGGTAGTGCTGATAACCCAGTTCCTTTTGGGCATCGGCTATATCCTAGCAAAAGTGCTATAGTTATTATCTGATCTTATGTTTGGCTTTACTGGCAAGGCTACCCAGGGTAGTTTCCTCCACGATGTTTTTACCTCGTTACCGCCCCACTACGACCTGATAAACCACCTGTTCACCCTGGGGCTGGACGGGCGGTGGCGCCTTCTGGCAGTCCGGGAGTGCCTTAAGGGCAACCCGCAAAAGGTGCTGGACATCTGCTGCGGCACCGGCGATCTATCCCTTACCATAGCAAATATGGGTAGTGGATGCGTGGAAGTGACCGGCATAGATTTCAGCCGCCCCATGCTGGAAAAAGCTAAGCAAAAAGCGGAGAAGCGTGGTTTAAGCGACAGGGTGTCTTTCATCAGCGGAGATATCGCCGCCATCCCGTTTCCGGATGGGCACTTCGATTGCATCGGCGTCTCGTTTGCATTCCGCAACCTGACTTATAAAAATCCCTTCGCCGGAAAATATATCGCCGAAGTTATAAGGGTATTGAAACCCGGCGGCAGGTTCGTCATAGTGGAATCGAGCCAGCCCCACCCCGGGTCTAAAATTATAAAGTGGCTGCATCGTTTTTACGTTCGCCATATCGTCTATCGGGTGGGATGGCTGGTGTCCGGCAACAAGGAGGCGTATTGCTATCTTTCAGACTCTGCTCTAAACTACTACGGAGCCGAGGAACTTCAGCGGTTTCTTACCGAATCCGGCTTCAGCCGGGTATCCTTTCGTCGCCTGCTTCTGGGCGCTGCTGCTATTCATGTTGCTATTATATAGAGAAATATATTAAAGTAATGGTTAAAGGAAGTAACGTTTTAGTCTATTCGCAGACAACCAATCCCCACAACCCCTTCCCTTGTTAGGAGAGGGTGATACAGGGAGCGAGGTGATTCTCGGCTAGAAGATGACGAAATCCTAAAGAGAGGAACCGTTGGGTTGGCAAAGATTGATCTAGTTTTACTGCATGCACCACATGTGTATGATTTCCGAAAAAAGACTATCCTTCACGGCCCGGTAAGTGACCTGGTGCCACCGTCGCCGGTTTTCGAGATGTATCCCCTTGGGCTGGCGAGCATTGCCGAGTACCTGGAACGCAACGGCTATCGGGTGCGCATTGTCAATCTCGCGGTGCGCATGCTTAAAAATAAGAACTTTGATGCCGATGCTTTTATAAAGAAGCTGAATTCCCCCGTTTTCGGTATAGACCTTCACTGGTTGGTTCATTGCCATGGGGCTATCGAGGTAGCCCGCCTGGTCAAGAAGCACCATCCGCAAGCCA
>DUFE01000074.1 GCA_011170385.1 Dehalococcoidia bacterium
ATCTTCTGCAAGCGTTCCCTTTTTACTACAGCTCTCACCTGCCCTGACATCCCTGCCGCCTCTGTGCCGGGGCGGGGGGAGTAAGGAAAGACGTGAATGCGGGCGAAACCCGTATTCCTGCAGAAGCCGTAGCTTTCATCGAATTCTTCATCCGTCTCGCTGGGAAAGCCGACGATAACATCGGTGGTTATGGCGGCATTTGGCACCATCGAGCGAATCAGAGACACGGCTTTGAGATAGTCTGCAGTAGTATAGTGACGCTTCATCCGCTGAAGGACATCGTCACTACCGCTTTGAAGGGAGAGGTGAAAGTGTGGGCACAGCCTCTTATCCTTCCATAAAGTTATTAGTTCCCGGTTTATTTCATTCGGTTGGAGTGAAGACAGCCTCAATCGCTGAATACATGTTTCAGATAGTATCCGCCCTATCAATCCTGCCAGATTCAATCCATCACACCGATAGGCGCCGATTTCAGTGCCTGTCAGCACCGCCTCTTTATAACCGGCGGAGATCCTCACCCCGATTTCAGATATAATGCTTTCCGCTAAAAAGCTGCGCTCCCTACCCCATACCAGCGGCACGATGCAGTAGGAGCAGAATCGGTTGCAGCCGTCCTGAACCCTTATAAAAGTGCGGTTTCTGAATCCATCACGGTTTTCGTCTTTCCCCTTAAGATAGCCGTATTCTGCCAGCAATTCGGGCAGGCGCATTTTGGCATCGTTACCCAGCACCAACCTGACGCCTTCGATAGCTGCCAGCTCATTTGCGGCTCGCTGGGTATAGCAGCCGATAGCAACAATAACCGCATCCGGGTTGCGGCGATGAGTCAACCTTAACAGATGGCGTGACTTACGGTCGGCGATATGGGTAACGGTGCAGGTATTGACGATGTATATATCAGCTTCAGCCACCGATGATACCCTTCGTAGCCCTACCTCAACTAACCTATCTGCCAGTAGCTCTGTCTCCGCCTGGTTTAGCTTGCAGCCGAGCGTGTCTAGGGCAATGTTAATAATCCCATCCTCTTCGCTCAATTTTTATACCTCTACAATCAAATTATAGCAAACGCCCCTTTTACAGGCTATGTGTTGTTTTTTTAATCGTGTATGTTTAACAAAACAATCCAATATCCCCTTTACCCACCTTCGTTCTTGCGGGTAAGATGAATTTATGATATAAATATCACAGTTTATTATCCAGCTATAATTATGTCAAATCCTAATAATAGGGTCGTCGTTACCGGCATCGGCATTGTAAGCCCGCTGGGATTGGATACCGCTACCACTTGGGCAAACCTTATAGCCGGCAACTCCGGCATTGATTACGTCACCCTTTTCGATGCCGAATCCCTCGATACCAGGTTCGGCGGTGAAGTTAAGAGTTTCAACGCTGCCGACTACATGAGCCCCAAAGAAGTCCGTCATACAGACCGCTTTACTCAACTGGCAGTCGCCGCCAGCCGCGAGGCTATAGATCAATCGGGTATACTGGTTGATTCAGGCAATCAGGACGACTTCGGTGTTTTTATCGGCAGCGGTATCGGCGGTTTGAGCACCCTTTTCGAACAAACGAAGGTATTGCTGGACCGCGGTCCGGGCAGAATCACCCCCTTCCTAGTACCGATGATGATTTCCGATATGGCTGCCGCCCAAGTGTCGATCTCACTTGGGCTCAAGGGGCCAAACCTTTGCACCACATCCGCCTGCTCCAGTGGTGCCGATGCTATCGGCGCTGCCTATGAGATGATAAAGCACGACGAAGCCAGAGCTATGCTTGCCGGTGGCAGCGAATCCATCATGAACCAGCTCGGTTTCGCCGCCTTCAACGCTCTTAAAGCACTTTCCACAAGAAACAGCGAGCCTAAACTGGCTTCCCGCCCCTTCGATACCGAAAGGGACGGCTTCGTTATCAGCGAGGGCGCTGCCGTTCTGGTACTGGAGAACTTAAACCACGCACGGAAACGAGGGGCGGAGATTCTGGCTGAAATTCTTGCCTACGGAGCCAGCGCCGATGCCTTCCATATTACCCAACCTATCGAGAACGGGGAAGGCGCCGCCAGAGCCATAAAGACGGCTCTGAAGAGAGCCGACATCGGCATCGACGGTATCGACTACATTAACGCTCACGGCACCTCGACACAACTTAACGACAGAATGGAGACAGAGGCGATAAAGTCCGTCTTTGGTGAGCATGCTTATACCACCCCGGTAAGCTCTACCAAGTCTATGACCGGGCATATGATAGGCGGAGCCGGCGCCATTGAAGCCTCCTTCTGCATACTTGCCATCCGCAACGGCATCATCCCACCAACGATAAACCTGGTCAATCCCGATCCCGACTGCGATCTTGATTACGTGCCTAACGAAGCCCGCCATACCGAAGTCAATATCGCCCTGTCAAATTCCTTCGGCTTCGGCGGGCACAACTCGACACTGATATTGGGACGATACAGCGAGGCATAAGCTTGAACCACCTGCGCTGGAACATCCTGACGACCATACCCGCCGACCACCCCATCAACAGTTACGGTTTTTCGAGCCTAATCGCACAGCTGCTATATAACCGTGGCGTCACCGAACCGTCGCAGATAGAGCAGTTTCTTAAAGCGGATAGCCGTCTGTCCGGCGATCCCTGGCTGATACCCGATATGCACCAGGCGGTAACCAGAACCTACCGGGCTCTGCTTTCCGGGGAGCACATCGCCGTCTATGGAGACTTCGACGCCGATGGTATCACCGGCACCGCCCTGCTGGTACAAGGTCTTGAAGCGCTGGGCGGCAACATCACCCCGTACATACCCCACCGCCTGGAGGAGGGGCACGGCCTTAACTCTGCCGCTTTAGAGTATCTTCAGCAAGATGGCGCCAGCCTGGTTATCAGCGTGGACTGTGGTATCACCGGTATATCGCAGACTGCGAAGGCTAAGAAGAAGGGGTTGGATATAATTATTACCGACCATCACACCCCTCTTGAAGAGCTACCTCCAGCCATAGCTAACATCGACCCCAAGAGAGCCGATTCGGACTACCCCTTTTCGGATCTCGCTGGTGTCGGTGTCGCTTTTAAATTCTTGCAGGCGCTGTACCAGAGTATGGGCAGGGAGGCACAACTTAATGGTTTCCTCGACCTGGTGGCACTGGGCACCGTAGCTGATATGATGCCGCTACTGGGGGAGAACCGCTACCTGGTGAAGCAGGGACTTAATCTTATTAACACCCAGCCCCGGCCCGGCATCAGGGAGATGGCGCTTCTTGCCGGAATAACCACGGATAACCTTAACACGGATGACATTTCCTGGATACTGGCGCCGCGTTTAAACGCCACCGGCAGGCTGGAGCACGCCCTTTCGAGCTACAAACTGATGATAACCGATTCAGAGGACGAAGCCCGGCAGATAGCTATGGTACTGGAGGAGAAAAATGCGGAGCGCCAGCGCCTGACCATCAAAGCCCTGTCCAAAGCCAGGGAGCAGATTCTGGGCAGGGGGATAACACCCATACTTATTGCCAGCGATAATGATTACCCCGCGGGCATAATCGGGCTGGTAGCCGGCAGGCTGACTGATGAGTTCTACCGCCCGTCGTTGGTCATCAGGACCGGCGACAGCCACAGCAGCGGCAGCTGCCGCAGCATCCCAGAGTTCAACATAATTCAGGCGCTCAACTACTGCCGCAACCTGTTCAGCCGCTTCGGTGGTCACGCACGTGCAGCCGGTTTCACTCTGCCGACCAAGAACCTGCCCTACCTGGAGCAACAGCTACGACAAATGGCAGCTAAGGAGCTGGCAGGCATAGACCTGCGGCCCAGGCTGGACATAGACGCGCGAACGACGCTACACCAGCTCAGGGGTAATACCTATAAATCAATTCAGGAGCTAGCTCCCTTCGGTCAGGGCAATCAGCCGCCTGTCTTTATCAGCCAGCATGTTGAGGTTGCCGATTGCCAGTCGATGGGCAACAACGGGGAACACTTAAGGCTGAAGTTGAAGCAGAACGGCGTTACCTGGGACGCCGTCGCTTTTAGGCTGGGCAATTGCCTATCCGAAGTGCATTCCTTCATCGATATAGTTTATAATCTAAAGCTGGAGCAGTGGTGCGGCCAAGAAAGGCTGCGGCTCAACATTTTAGACTTCGCCCCTGCCAACCAATAGTTACTAAATTATTCAAAGGACAATTAATATGACAAACGAACCGCTGGCAATCGCCATCGTTATCATTGCTGCCTATCTGCTCGGCTCCATCCCTTCGGCATATATCATTGGGCGTCTGGTAAAGGGGATAGATATCCGCCAAGTGGGCAGCCGCAATATGGGGGCGATGAATACCTTCTATAATGTTGGTATAGCCTCCGGTGCAACGGTTCTGGCGGTGGATATTGGTAAGGGAGCTGCCGCTATCGCCCTCGCCCAGTGGCTATCTGATTCGAACATGGTTATGTTCTTCGCCGGCGTCACTGCGGTGCTGGGACATAACTTCCCGGTGTGGCTGGGTTTTAAGGGAGGCAAGGGAGGGGCGCCACTCATCGGTACGCTTATCTTCCTGATGCCCTGGGGTATACCCATCGGCTTATCTATATTTCTGCTGCTTCTGCTGGTTATCCGCTTTCCGACCTTAAGCTATGGCATTGCTCTGCTTTGTTTCCCTTTCATCGCCTGGTTGATATACCACCGCGGAGATTACGTTATATACTCATCTCTAATGCTGCTGATTCCCTTTGTCAGCTACATCCCTAGGATAAAAGAGATGCGCACCAAAAGCGGTAGTTGGGGCAGGGTTATCAAGCGCCGCAATATTAAAGACAGGTTTTAAAAAAGCTTTGCAGCCTGCTATTTCCCGGATTTATCCCGGTATCTTTGCTGCGCTTTGGCGATAATCCTTAAAGCTTTATTCCTATCCCCTTCCCAGCCCTCGACCCCGGTTTTTTTCTCCTCCAGGTCTTTATACACGGTAAAGAAGTGCTCTATTTCCTTCAGCAGGTGCGGTGGGACGTCCTCCAAGGTCTCTATGTGGTTCCACAACGGATCAGCCACCGGCACGCACAGTATCTTTTCATCCGGTCCCTTCTCATCATGCATCTTGAACAGGCCTACCGGCTTAACCGTCATAAGGCAGCCGGGGAATGTCGGTTCCCCTACCAGAACCAGGGCATCCAGCGGATCTCCGTCTTCTGCCAGTGTCTCGGGGAAAAAGCCGTAATCACTGGGATAATGCACCGCCGAGAACAGCATGCGGTCGAATCTCATTACATTCTTCTCTTTATCATACTCGTACTTATTACGGCTTCCTTTAGGTATTTCAATAAGCACATCAAAGACCCTTTCACTCTCTTTTTCCATTCTCCGCAACCTCCGCTTCTTCTACGATACTCCCATCGCCATTATTTCTTACGAAAAGTGCCCGCTGCCTGATCAGCAAGGCTACGATGATAGCTACCACAATGATGCCTATCACCTGCGCCTGGTGAAGCCCGAACAGAAAGTCCGTGCCATCCCTGATAAAACCTATGCTGAATCGCCACAGCGAATATCCGCCAAGATAAACGAGAAACAGCGACCCCTCATGCTTTAGCCTCTTCTTTAATACAATCAGGGCACCAAACAATATCAGAAGGAAAATGATTTCATAGACCTGCGTCGGATGGACGCCGCTGATGCCGAACAAATTATTGTTGGGATGTGTATAGGCTATCGCCCAGGGCAGAGAGGTTTCCGTCCCATAGCAACAGCCGTTTATAAGGCAACCCACCCGGCCAATAGCCTGCGCCAGCACAATACCCGGCGCCACCAAATCAGCGGCATAGGGAAACCTGAAACGGCTGAACCGGCTATAAATCCATATAGCCAGAGCTGCCCCCAGCACCGCCCCGTATATGGTGAGCCCTTCACCACCGATTATCTGCCCCGGGTTATGGGCGTAATAGCCCCAGCGGTCTATCACGTGAAGCAGGCGGGAGAATATTACCCCTGCTGGTATTCCCACCAGCGCCGCCGTCAGAACCGTTTCGTAGGACATGTTAGCCCCTTTACGCACCTGCCATATTGTCCACAATATCAGCACGATAACGCCCAATGCGATCATAATACCGTACCACCCTACTTCTATGGATCCGATACGGAAAGCCACCGGGTCTATATTTATCTCGATCATCGTTCCTCCGTTCTTTTTCTATAAAGTGCGGCGGTGGGTATAGATAAAATAGAAGTGTGTGGTTGTTACAATCCAATGCCCGCTATATATTATAACAACCTCTCCCCCTTTATCCTCCTTTCCTTATAAGGAAAGGAGGAAATTATATTGTGGTTACTTCATCCTTCCAAACTACCCACCATATAATCGTAGTGGGCTTCGCCCACCTTACTAACAATCTCCCTCTTCCCAGGTCTCCCGCCTCTATATTAAACCGCATTAAGATTAACCTGTACAAGTTTTGTTCAAAACCCGCTTAAAAGCCCCCGCAGAATTATTATCGCCGCCTTTTTATCCAGAGGCTCGTTGTTGTTACCGCACTTGGGTGACTGGATACAACCGGGACACCCATCCCGGCAGGGGCATTCGGCAACCGCCTTGAGTGTTGCCTGCCACAGTTGCCTCACCAGTTCGTACCCCTTTTCAGCAATGCCGATACCACCTGGGCAGGCGTCATAAATAAAAACCTGCGCCCTGCCGGTATCCGGATGGAAGGGAGTGGACACTCCGCCGATATCATTGCGATCGCACATAGCAAACAGCGGCAATATACCGATAGCGGCATGCTCCACGGCATGCAAACCGCCAGCAATATCAAGCCGCTTGTCAGCAACCCTATCGACAACCTCTGTTGGCAAATCGAACCACAGTGAAACTGTAGGAAAGTATCTGGTAGGCATATCCAGCGGTTCTTCACCGATGACCTCCTCGGTAAACTGCGCCTTTTTTTTAAATCCGACCACTGTGGTGGTGATCTCCACCTCACCCAGACACACCGCCGCCTTTCCACAGGGCTTGCTGCTCTCCACACCAATTATGCGCAGGTCATTGATTTCCCTAGCTACCGTATAGTA
>DUFE01000075.1 GCA_011170385.1 Dehalococcoidia bacterium
AGCAATCTCATATAGAATGTCACCCAAGCCAAGAAAGGCCAACCCAGTGAAGTAATTTTTTCCACTTGGCGACCGGTTCGCTCCTCGATTACTTGCCTTCTCTACCGCCATTAGGAATGTCCTTAGATTAATCTAATGATAGTCGCAGCAATTCCAGCGAATGTTATCGTCTCCATGACTCAATTTCTGGCAAAATATTTATTTTTGTATTCCAAGGCGAGCCATGAATTCGCATTGCCGTATACCTGTCCTAAGTCGAAGAATTTTCATTTCTATCCTTTTGACATCCGCAAACATTTTGCATATACTCCAAGAAAGATTTTCCTCAAGTTGAGCTTAAATCTAATGGTTTATGACAGTAAATAGGGGTAATCTGTCATGCGTAGAGTAATGAAGAAAGACAGTGACCTAGAATCATTTTGGCTTCAGGAAATGGAAAAACCAGCCAATCTCAGTTACCGGCTACAAATCTTGTTATCAGCGAGGAAGACACTCCCCACCAACATATTTATTGTTATGGTTAATAACAAAAAATTTCTTGATACATTAGACATCTTTGATTCCCGGCTACGGAAATGGGCGTCCCATGGTGAACCCCCTAGCGAGGATATGGTTAAGGCATTCGGATTACTCTTAGCTGGACGCCCTTTCGAGGATGTCAAAGAAGAGGTGGTGGAAGAAGCGATGTTAAGGCCAACGACTCAGAATAGTAGTAGTGAGAAGGAGAAGGAACTAACCAGAAGGAAAAGGACGGTAAAAAGAGCAATTTACCGAGCGGAAGATTACTTAAAAGCCGCTGGTTTTCAGGTCAAACACGGGCCTCCACTATCCCCAGAGGCTGAACAGTTCAGAAAGATGTTAAAATCTTCCACTCTTCAGTTAAAGGAACGACCTTACTAAGAAATTAAGTTGAGACTCCTTTTGCTGAAGCGAGTGCCCGCCTTATAGATTCGTGTGATACACTGTATCTTTTGGCCAACTGTCGGAGACTTTGCGTTCTATGCTGCTCGGCAATTTTAGGCCATGATTGCAAAGGCAATTTATAACGTGATACAATCACCTGCTGGCCTTGGGGCGATAGGAATTCTACTGAGTATGCTACGTATTGCACACTGGGGTTCAAATCCCCCCGGGGTCGCCAGCAATATCTGGACAATACTAAACTTACATAGCGCTATTGATAATGAATAGAACCAAGGGCTTTTTCAATCAGAATAGGTTCAAGTCCGGCAGGTCTGTAAAAAGACTTAAAGTTAGCGAATCCCAATCCAGCCCAAAAAAACACGCGAAACGCATATACAGCAAATGAAATGCGCTACTTCTTACCCTTCATTTCCTTAGTCACTATCTTTGGAATGGAATCACCCAGACTCTTTATTATTTCCCCATCATACTGCTCTATATTGCCTTCATCGCACAGTGCCGCCAGCCTCGGATCTACCCCCAATTGACCCAGCAGCGGTGCTTCCGCCGCCTCCGACATCTCCTTCCCCCGGCTTTTTCCGAATAGTTCTATCTTTTTATCCAGCTCTGGTATATAGAGATAACTCATATTCTCGAAGACTCCTAAAACTTTCTTGCCCATCTTTCTTGCCATGTTGACCGCTTTGCGGACAATCATTGCTGTCAAATCCTGAGGCGTAAAAACGATGATTACCCCCGATATCGGGAACGATTGCATTACGGTTAGAGGAACATCTGCCGTTCCCGGAGGAAGGTCTATAATGAGGTAGTCCAGATTACCCCAGTGAACGTCCTCCCAGAACTGCGTTATCGCTTTGGCTATAATCGGTCCACGCCAGATGACGGCTTCGTCTTCCTGCGGCAGCAATAGATTGATTGACATTACTCCTATCCCCGTCCGCGATAGCACCGGCATTATCCCGGTGCTGCTGCCGATGGGCTTTTCCGAGATACCAAACATCTTAGGTATGCTTGGCCCTGTGATATCGGCGTCCAGTATACCCACTTCGTAGCCCTTGCTCCGCAACGCCACCGCCATCATTCCTGCCACCAGCGACTTGCCGACGCCGCCCTTACCGCTCATTATGGCAATGATATTTTTAACATTGCTTAGCTCCCCGGTGACAACCTCACTGTACTTCACCTCTATCTCTCCCACCCCAGGCAGCCCCCCTAACGTTTTAATTATCTTGGCTTTTATCCATTCCTGTACAATAGGGGACATAGCCGCTGTGGCCAGTGCTATGGTAATTTTCTTCTTTTTTATATCTATTTCCCTTATCGCATTCAACCCACCAAGGCTCCTCATAACGCCCGGCACCATAATCCCTTCCAGCTCTTCTCTTACCTGTTTTTCGGTTACCATTAAACATATCCTCCGTGTCTTTATTTATATTTCCTTTCCTTATAGACTATTCTCCCCTTTTCAGCCACCTCTGCTGGCTTTTTTCGTTTGTCCCCCACCCCAGCTCACAAGGCCAGAGCGGCACGATTCGCTTCGTGTTACAAGTCAGGCAGAAACCCGGTGATTCCTTTATCATTGCCTCAAAGGACACGTCCCACTCATGCCCGTTGGCACAACGGAAGCGCCGTACCGCCATCTTGAAGTTGCCACCTTCTATTCTTATGGCCTTGCCAACAAGAAGGGCTCTTGCTATTTTCTTTCTTGCCGAGCCTAATACACGGGAGAACGTCGTTCGCGAGATATTCATCCTTCTGGCGCAATCTTCCAGCTCCAGCTCCTCCAGGTCCTTCAGCCGTATCGCCTCAGCCTCTTCTACGGATATGCATTCCTCTTCCAGCCTGTCCAGCGCTATATCCGCTGGTCTGAAGTAGGTTATTTGCGGCAGGAAGCCTACTTTTCGCCATAATGGTTGCCTGCCCATAGCTATTTTCCACCGTCCTGCTTCATCATATCTGCTCAATAACTAATATTTTGCCCATACGACCACAATATTTTAGATTGTGCTACCACGATTGTCAAGCCACCAAAACGCATTATGCTTCTTCTTGTCCATAATAACAATTAACCGCTACCGAAGTCGACTGATGTCTAACATATATCCCCTTTACAACCATTAAATTGGCAGAGCTTAAGAGCGTTGTTCTGCACAAACATGTTTATCCTTCAACTCTTTGAATATGTTGAAATATATGATATAAAGGTAATGACCCAGCTTCACCATCACATGCATCGAGGGCATATGAAACGCTACAGATTCATAGAGCACACCGCCGATATCGGGCTGGTTGCTGAAGGTAATAACCTTGCCGAGGCGTTCGCTAATGCCGCCTATGGCATGTTTTCCATAATCGCCGACCTCAAGCCGGTAAGGGAGGTTAAATCACGGCTTATCGAGCTCGAAGGAAAAGATATGGAAGCCCTGCTTTTTGATTGGCTCAATACCTTGCTATACTTATTTGATACCGATGCGCTGCTGTTGAAAAGATTTGTCATCAGCGAGCTCTCCGAAAATCGGCTTAAAGCAACGTGCCACGGCGAGAGGTACGACCCGTCACGCCACCGCCTGAAGATGGGCGTCAAGTCCGCCACCTACCATATGCTCGAAGTTGACAGGGAAATGAACCGCGTCCAGTTGATACTGGATATCTAGGTAGTGGAATATGACACAATGGTCCGGCAATCTGGAAAGGATAGACGATTACCGCTGGCAGATACCTATCGGTTATAAAAAGGGCATGCGCGTGCCTGGGCTGATCTATGCCGATAGGGGTATGCTGGAACATATCCTTACCGAGCAGACGCTGGAGCAGGTAGCCAATGTAGCTCACCTGCCGGGCATAGTCAAATACTCCCTGGCGATGCCCGATATACATTGGGGCTATGGCTTCCCCATCGGCGGGGTGGCGGCAATGGGAATGAACGACGGCGTCATCTCACCCGGCGGGGTCGGCTTCGATATCAACTGCGGCGTCCGCCTGCTGCGCACCAATCTGACCTTAAAAGATATCTCTCCGAAGATAAAAGAGCTGGTAGACACCCTGTATAACAACGTCCCTTCAGGCCTTGGCTCGAAGGGCAAGATAAGGCTACGCTCCGGTGAAATCGACGAAGTTCTGGTTAAGGGCTCGCGCTGGGCGGTGGATAAAGGCTACGGCTTGCCGCAGGATCTGGAGGTTACCGAAGAAAGGGGCGAAATGACCGGCGCCGACCCGTCCCGTGTCAGCAATAGAGCCAAGGAGCGGGGTATCCCTCAGCTGGGCACTCTGGGTTCGGGGAATCATTTTTTAGAGGTGGCTATCGTCGACCAGATATCGGAGAGTGACATAGCCGGAGCTATGGGCATCGACGGTATCGGCCAGGTGATGCTGCTTATCCATACCGGTTCCCGCGGCCTTGGCCACCAGACCGCCGATGATTACATCAAGGTCATGGTATCGGCGATGCATAAATATGGCATAGAGCTGCCCGACCGACAGCTGGCTTGCAGTCCGCTAGATTCCCCCGAAGGCAAAGCATATCTTTCGGCGATGAAGTGCGCCGCCAACTACGCCTGGGCGAACCGACAGTGCATCACCCACTGGGCAAGGGAATCCTTCTGCCAGGCTCTGGGCAGAAGCCGTGAAGACATCGGGCTGGAGCTCATCTACGACGTTACCCATAATATCGCCAAGGTGGAAGAGCATAGTGTCGATAATAAGAAGCAGAAACTATGCGTCCACCGCAAGGGCGCCACCCGCGCCTTCCCTCCAAGCCACCCCGACTTACCGCCGAAATATTCCCGTAGCGGACAACCGGTTCTTATACCCGGGGATATGGGCCGCTACTCCTACGTGCTGGTCGGCACAGAGCAGGCGATGCTTCAGACCTTCGGCTCCACCTGCCACGGCGCCGGCAGGATGCAGAGCCGCGCCGCCGCCAAGCGACAGCTCAAGGGCAGCGATGTGCTTAAAAGGCTGGAAACCAGCGGTATAACGGTGCGCGCAGGTAGTCTTTCCGGACTGGCGGAAGAGGCATCAGAGGCTTACAAAGACGTATCGGACGTGGTCGGTGTTGCACATAACGCCGGCATTTCCAAAATCGTCGCCAGAACCAGACCTATCGGTGTTATAAAAGGATAATCCCCTCCCAAGTCAAACTTATGACTTATGTCTTGTAATAAATATATGAAAGAATAAATGGGTTTAAAGAAGCGGGGATTAACAGAACAAATACAGAAACCAAAGCTAAAGCCATGGTGGGC
>DUFE01000076.1 GCA_011170385.1 Dehalococcoidia bacterium
CGGTTTATGGCTGACCTCGGTTATGTCCCCCATGATAGACAACCTGTTTCCGCTGGGTGTAGGTGTTATAACCCTGGTTACCAGCGGAATTGTTGATATCCAGTCGCCTCTTATTTTTACCATCCTTGAGCTTGCCGTACTCGGTATTGCTATCGTCTGGTATTTCCGCTATTGTCATCGTTACCCCAGCATCGGCCCGATACTGGCTGTAATACCCCTGTTCTTTGCCTGGCGCAGCCTCTGGCCTTATTTCTTCTACTTCGATTTAATAATCCTAGCATCTATCCTGGTTAACGAATACGGAATAAGTCTAAAGGAGCAACCCGTCAGCCCTGTTTGATACTTCTTCCCGCTTCCTGCTATATTGACAAGCGTTATTACCACTTTTATAATGTCCGCGCCCGATTATGTAATAGTATGGTATTATCTACCGAACCTAGCATGAATAAGATGGTCTGATGTCAGCCACGATTCTAACCACCGCAATAACATCATCGATTGGTTTCCTTATCAACGTGGTGGTGCTTTTTCTCGTCCTTTCACGGGGTCGGCAGAAATATCACTACCTCTTCGCCGGTTTTCTTTTCGTCTGCGCTCTATGGGACCTGGGTATAATTCTGGCTATGCTAAGAAACAGCCATGTAAATGAGCTGCCCATCTATGGCTATATAATCTTATGGCCATGTGTCTTTATTCCTACCCTTATCTATCACTTCACTCGTGAATACCTCGATCAGCCGATGAAAAAGACGATTATTGCTCTGTGGGTGGTAAGCACTGTCATTGTTATTCTGGGTATATCCGGTCTGGCGGGCAAGATCGAGGGGGTCTACAATTATAACTGGGGCAACATCTTCAAGCCGGACTCCATGCTCCGGATTACCTTCCTCGTCTCGCTTCCCATCTGGTTCTTCTTCATCTGGTCTTCGTGCTTGTCACTCTTTCGCGCTCGACAGCGAGAAACATCACACGTAAAAAAACGTCACCTTACATATATACTGGCCAGCTTCTCGGTTATCTCTCTGTCTATAGTAAAAACCATCACACTCTACAACGTTGATAATCCCTTCTTGCTGCCCACTGGCATGCTTCTCAACGATATCTGCAGCGGTTTAATCGGCATAGCTATCATCAAATACAGTCTGCTCGATATAACCATTATCATAAGAAGGACGACCATATATTCAATACTGGTAGCGCTTATAATTCTCGTTTTTAGCGTTTCC
This sequence comes from Dehalococcoidia bacterium, assembly GCA_011170385.1. Taxonomy (GTDB): domain Bacteria; phylum Chloroflexota; class Dehalococcoidia; order Dehalococcoidales; family W693; genus W693. The sequence continues at coordinate 1,227 of DUFE01000076.1, forward strand.
GAGCACCTGCTGGTGACCTATGTTGGTGATTTTTTCGGCGAAGGCTCGTTTTACATCCATGTTATCTCCATAGCAGTGGTTATTGCGGCGGTTATGCCGGTAAAAAAAAGGGTGGAACGGGGGATCGAACGTTTCTTTGCCAGAAAAAGGATTGAATTCTAGTGTATAGATATTGCATTGCCCTTCTTTCTGTGTTATTTTAGGTAAAAACGCACGGCTCTTTAATAATATGGATATATTATACTCTATATTATTGGCTATAGCGGCTTTCTGGCTGGGCGCCTGCCCCTTCGCCGTATGGTTAGGGCGCTGGCGGTTGAGGAAAGAGATCACCCATTACGGCGACGGCAATCCAGGTTCGGCTAACGTCTTCCGCGCCGGAGGTGGTGTCAGGTTGGGTCTTACCGCCGTACTACTGGACATTGCCAAGGGTGTGCCGTTCGTATTGATATCCCACCTGGTCTTCGATTTGCCCATCACGTCGGTTATAGTTATCGGCTTCAGCGCTATACTGGGGCATGCCTTCTCCCCGATACTTCGCTTCAGGGGCGGTAAGGCAGTCGCCGTTACATTCGGAGTGCTTATGGCTTTTCCTCAACCGGATATACTGTTCGCCTACACCATACTTACTGTATTGGGATTCCTCTTTATAGAGCAACACTCCTGGGTTGCGATTTCCGGTCCGGTAGGTACATCCATCTATGTTATCTTTAGCAGAGGTATTTCATGGGAGCTGCTGTTTATGCTGTGCGTGCTGGCTCTGTTCTTTGCCAAACAGCATAATGAACTGAATGCTATGCCGGTCTTTAAAGCGAACATTGTCGGTTGGCTCCAGTCGAGGAGGCGTGAAACCTAGCCTGTAAAGGTGTTCCGTTATGATTTATAATTTGATTTTGGCCGGTCTCCTGCTGGTCTTTCTTGTCAACATCATCTTAAACTTAAGGAGTCTCAAGGTGCCCTCCGCCGACAGCAAGGTACCACAACCGGCACCATTTATATCCGTTCTTGTCCCCACCAGAAACGAGGAGGCAAATATCGCCGCCTGCCTGGAGTCTTTGCAAAAGCAGGATTACCCTAATTTTGAAATTCTAGTGCTGGACGATAACTCGTCGGACGATACGGCTTCTATCGTCATGCGTATTGCCTCCGGCGACAGCCGCATCCGCCTTACCAGCAGCAAGCCGCTACCCAAAGAATGGGCTGGCAAGCCCTTTGCCTGCTACCAGTTAGCCAAAGAAGCCAGCGGTGACTGGTTCTTATTCGTCGATGCTGATACCACACACGCACCGCATATGCTTCGCAGCGTTCTCGCTATAGCTATGGAGCAAAAAATATCCTTGCTTTCAGGGTTTCCACGCCAGCTTTCTAATTCTCTACCCCAGAAGATAGTTACTCCAGTCTGGTATTTTATCATTATGAGCTGGATGCCAATATGGTTACTCCAGCGCTTCCGGAAACCAAAGATGTCAATGTCGATCGGTCAGTTCCTGTTATTCCCCAGAAATGAGTATTGGCGCATTGGCGGGCACAAAGCGGTCAAATCACGGGTGCTGGAAGACATCTGGCTAGGTATCGAAACCAACCTACACGGTGGTCGCCATATAGCAATAGATCTATCATCGGTGGTGTCCTGTAATATGTATCGCACCCTGGGGGACACCTGGAGGGGGCTGGCTCGTTCCATATATTCGGTAGCACTTATCTCTCCACTGGGGTTGACGGTACTTATTATCTTGGGCTATATACTATTTCTTTCGCCATTCTATGCTTTATGGAACGAACTA
>DUFE01000077.1 GCA_011170385.1 Dehalococcoidia bacterium
GGATTTCGGTTTCCCCTTTAAGAGTAACAAGCTGTTCTACGAGGAGTATCTAAGGCCGCGCGGCGGCGCTGGTCTGCTGGACCCGCTGACGATGGAATTGCTGCCGCCGCTGGAGGGGCTTTACCGCAAGGATATGGAAATACCGGGGCTGTGGCAGCGCTTTCGCAATAAACCGCTCTACCGCAAGCTGGACGGAGTTGGCGGCGTACTGCTATCCCACGCCCATATGGATCACTCCGGCTATATTTCTTTTCTAAATGAGGATATACCGGTGCTGTCAACCGCCATTACCGCCTTTATTACCAAAGCAAACCAGGACTCCAGTAAAGCCGGCTTTGACCAGCAGGTGTGCTACTTAAGCCCGGTCTGCTACGACTATCCCGCCGGCTGGCAGCAGATGGCATGCCTCGGTGATAAAAAGAAAGTACAGCGGCGGTTCTACCCGATGGATATAGAACCGCAGGGCTTCTGCCCGGAGGCAACCCTCTTCTGGGAGAAAGGTTTTTGGGAGAGGACAAGGAACCAGGGAGAGTTCATCCCCTGTCCCCTATCCTCCTATGATGATAGCAACCTTAAGCTGTGGTGTTTCCCCGTAGACCACTCCATCCCTGGCGCTTGTGCCTGGGGTATAGAGAGCGGGTCTGGCTGGATTATCTACAGCGGCGACCTGCGCCTCCACGGCAAGCGCTCGTACCTGACCGAGAAGTTCATCGCCGATGCTGCCAGGCTCAAACCGAAAGCCCTGATACTGGAAGGCACCAACCTGCGCGACGAATCAAGCTTCAGCCGCGGCAACATCAGCGAGCAGGAGGTATTCGATAATGGCTTGAAAACCATCGCCGGCTGCAATCGACTAGTCATAGCCGACTTTTCGCCCAGGGACATCGACCGCCTGCTTACCTTCCTGCAGATAGCCAGAGATACGAACCGCAGGCTGGCGATACTGCCAAAGGACGCCTATCTTCTTAAAACGGTTGGCTTGCTGGATACATCGATTCCCAACATCGCCACGGAAGATGCCATGGTTATCTACCAGAAGACCACTGCCGGTAGATACCCCGATCTTTGGCAGCGCAGTATATGTGAAGAGTATCAGGATAAGATCATCCTCGCCGAAGACGTAGCTTCGTCGCCGGACCGGTTTATACTCTGCTTCAGTTTCTTTGACCTCAATGAGTTGCCCAGCATCGATCCCGGACCGGGCAGCCTATACGTCTATAGTTCCAGCGAGCCCCATGACGAGGAGCAGGAGATAGACTTCCGCCGCCTGCGCCAATGGCTGAAACACTTTGGCTTCAATAGCTTCGGATTGCACGTGGAAACAAACGGGAGATGGGAGATCCCAGACGCCGAAAAGGGGCTGCACGCCTCGGGTCATGCCTGCGCCGGTGACCTTATCCGCCTGGCGAATGAGATAAAGCCGGAGCTCTTAATCCCCATCCACAGCGAGCACCCGGAGCTCTATCTGCCGCACCTGGAGGGCAGCGGTATAAGCGTTACCCTACCTGTTACAGGGCAGATACTGGAGCTATAATCCATCGTCGCCACCGGGATAGCTCAAACTGTACCATCACCCTAGTAAAGTAGGTACTATATTACCAACATTAAATTACTATCGTATGATTGTAATCCAGCCGAATATAAACAAAAATGTAAGGGGAGGTTTGCTCGCAAGGAGGCGTTAGATGAAAAACAACGAAGATAATAATTCTAAACCCGAATCAATCAATATAATAGATATGGTGGCCCAAGAGACGGAACTGATCGTTGCCGAGTCTTGCGAGGCAGCCAAACTACAGGCGGAGCAGGAGCTAGAGAAGGCTCTCCGCGAATACGGGCAGAGAACCAGACAGATTGTTATAAAGATCAAGAAAGAGGCAGAATACAGGACTGCTGAAATCGCCGGCAGGCTGGGTAAAGCCATTATGATGAGAGTCGAGAAGTCCTCGACCGAAGCAGTCGCCGAAGTCATCACAGAGTTCGGTGAGAAAGCCGAGCAGATTATACAAACGATCCAGGAAGCGATCGCCAGAGATGCTGAAGGATTATCAGCTGGTGTCGAATCCAAATCGGAAAGCAACGCCGAAAACGATAACAATAATGAAGCTATGCCTGCCGTAGACAGCCAGCAGGAAGCGGAAGAAACGAACGATAGCACAACGTCTGGCTTCGACATAGAAGTCGAGAATGAGCTGGCAGGTATCACGGAAGATAATGCCAATGGTAATTTACAGCTGGATAGCGAAGACTTCGAACACTGGTTGTCACAGTAAGAGGTAGGAAGTGATTGAAACAGAGACCTCTGCCATTAGAAGTAACAATCTGGGGAAGACCATCAGGCACCACAGGATTATGATACCGTTGACCTTACAGGAGCTAGCCCGTATATCCGGCGTTTCTCAATCTTATCTGGGGCGCATAGAAAATGGCGAGCGCTTTCCCTCGGCGCCCATTTTGAGGAGGATTGCCCAGCCGCTGGGCTTCAGCGAGAACGAGCTATTCGTCCTCGCCGGCTATCTGCCGCCTCAGTCCGAAACCATAGCCGAGTCGGGAGCAGGCTTCAACCATACCGCTATCCATCCCCACGTAGCCCGGGAGCTGGCAAAGGAATCCATTGAGACGCAATACGCCGTCCTTACCATACTTTCCATACTGAAGAGCCTTTCTAAATATAAATACACTTAGTATCAGCAAAAAGCCACCACCCCCGGCAAGTCTTTACGATATCGTGAACACACTCCATTCATCTGCCCGCCGACATCTGATTGAAAGTTTGTCTGGTGTCCAGCCACACGTTATAATTATCGTAGAGGCACACGATGACACTGGAGATTAAGAAGGCTAACGGCATAGGCTTCTGCCTGGGCGTCAGGCGGGCGATAGACATACTGGAACGGGTTGCTGCCGAATATGGCGGGGTGGAGACGCTGGGAGCGGTGGTCCACAACCAGCAGGTGCTCCGTCGTCTTGCCGACATCGGGGTAAAGGTGGTCAAAGATATATCCGATATAAAGGGGGGTGTGGTGGTAACCAGCTCCCACGGGGTAAGCCCGCAGGTTATAGAGGAAATCAGGTCTCGCGGTATAGAGGTGGTAGATACCACCTGTCCTTTTGTTAAGCGGGCACAGGTCGCTGCACGCAGGTTGACCGAGTCTGGCTTCAGCACTATCGTCTATGGCGATACGGGCCACCCCGAGGTCAAAGGCATACTCGGCCGAACCCAGGGGAAGGGAACAGCAACACTGGATGCCACTGAAATTACCCTACGCAAAAAGCTACCCAGACGCCTCGGTGTCCTCTCTCAGACGACACAGATACCGTCTGGCTTCGCCGATTTCGTCAGGAAATTGATAGCATCCCCGTCCTTTAAGGACACTGAGCTACGCATTATCGACACTATCTGCCACGATATACGGCAGCGGCAGTCCAATTCCCTGGGGCTGGCTAAGGAATCGGACCTGGTTATCGTCGTCGGCGGTCATACCAGCGCCAACAGCCGCCACCTGGTGGAGCTGTGCTCTACGCTGACCGAGACGCACCTGGTGGAAACCGCTGACGAGATTCAGCCATCCTGGCTGGAAGGTAAGCGCTTCATCGGCGTAACCTCTGGCGCTTCCACCGACGAGCAGACCATAGACGAAGTAATCGCCAAGCTGGAAGCGATGGCTTAGAACTTTTTGTCTTCGTCCCTACCTGAACCTTAAGCAATTTAATTTGTTATCACCTCGATGTTTGTGTTAAACTTCATACCCGAACAGCTATGAAAAAAGGCCGCATTTTTTCCGGAGCACGCCCCACCGGTCGCCAGCATATCGGCAACTACCTGGGAGCCTTGCAGAACTGGGTTAGGCTTCAAGATGAATACGACTGCATATATTGCGCCGTCGATATCCACGCCCTGACCTCCATGACGGACACCAACCAGCTTCAGAGCAACATCCACGAAATGGTGCTGGACTGGCTGGCGGTCGGTCTGGACCCAAAGAAGAGTATCCTCTTCGTCCAGTCCCACGTCCCCGAAGTGATGGAGCTGCATACCCTGCTCGGTATGATAACCCCGTTGAGCTGGTTGTTGCGTGTACCCACATTCAAAGAAAAGGTCAAACTACAGCCGGAAAACGTGAACTATGGGCTGGTCGGCTACCCGGTGCTGATGGCATCGGATATCGTGCTGTATAAAGCCACGGTGGTGCCCGTCGGCGAAGACCAGCTACCCCACCTAGAGCTCACCCGCGAGATTGCCCGCCGCTTCAACTGTCTCTTCGGTGAGACTTTCCCCGAGCCCGAAGCCAAGCTGACCCAATATCCACTGGTCGTCGGGCTGGACGGCAAGGGCAA
>DUFE01000078.1 GCA_011170385.1 Dehalococcoidia bacterium
ATAGTCAATCAGAATGCTACAAAATGATAATAATGTAGCATTTAAAGAGCTTATAGGTAAGTGTAAACAACCTTGATATGGCCTATATCAATATCATCTAACCTATTGACAACACCTATATCGGGGAGTAGATTTATCCCATAGTACAATATAACTGAATACTGCCTGGGTGGGTGGATGAGGCGAAGATAACAAGGGCACTGGTTTCGCTAAAATAAGCGTAACTGGTTTTTTTTTGATTATTAAGAAAGGAGGTGATAAAGATGGCGGAAATTCCAAAGGATTTGAAACGGATGCTGTTCATGGGGGGTGCAAGATACTATGCACGGATGATGATGGTTATGGGTCTACTGACATGGACTTGCCTTATCGTGGGAATCGTGAGCGACGCCACAAACAGAACACTTGGACTTGAGCCAACCAGTTGGTTCATATTGGCAGGCATATCTGTATTAGGAGCCATATGGTCATGGATAACGTCCTACTTCGCAGCTAAGGAAGGATATGAAAAATAGGACGTTAAATTCTTTCTTAAATATAATTAAGGGAGGGGAAAATGCCACCTGTTTTTAAAACTCTAGCAACAATAATGGTTTGGATTTTCTGGTTGGCTGCATTGGTATATGGGTTTAGTGCCTTTATTTTAGGCAGCGTCTCCGGGCTTCTGTATAGCACTACTGAGCCAGCCCCAATAGAATACGCCGCCCATTTTGCAGTTGCTGCTTTATATGGTCTGGTAGCAGTGGTCATAATGCTATTAAGAAAGAAGATGGAATAAACTAAATCTTTACTATTTTCTATAACAAAAGAATTACCCTACAATTGAATATTACTTGGGTGGGTGGATGAGGCGAATATAAATGGGCACTGGTTCGCTTAATAAAAGTGTAGCTGGTGTCTTTTTGCTTGGAGGCTACACTAATATACAAAAGGAGGGCAATGTGACTAAACCAACATGTCAAGATGCCAACATCATGTTACAACTAACACAGTTATATATGACGGGCGGTTTACCAGAAGCTTTAAATTGGTTATTCAGCGACCAATTCACTCCTGATTATGCGGATTTTAGAAAGAAGTATCCACCTAATAGTGCGGGGAATATTAAAGCTCAAAAGATATGTGCATATTTTGAAACTGTAGGTACTCTCTGGAAGCATAAGCTGATAAATGAAGAGCTACTTTTTGATTGGTTCAGTGTCAGTGCAGTATGGAAGAGAGCTAAAGCATATGCTCTGGGGTGGAGAAAACAATCAGGAGAACAACGTCTATATGAGAACTTCGAATCGATGGCAAAAGCTCATATGAAATGGCAGGACCAAGTAGGCTAACCAGTAGTAAACCACACCCAGACAGAAAAACAGGGATTTTCGAAATGGAATTAACATTTATAATCATCTCAGTATTTGCCACAGTTATTTTAGCACTTTTTACTTGGCGGACATGGCGTATTTCTAACGAACAACACAAGCTATTTCATGACCCAGATTTAGCTATTTTCAGCCTCGATAAAGGACTTTACCAGTTTGATAAAGAAAATGAATACGACGAAGATACCATTATCACTTATAGTGCATTAATAGTTAATCATGGTCGAATCCCGATTATTATTACTAATGTATGGGAGAATATATCGGATGAAGTTGGCAATAGAGATATGCAGAGCATTTTCCATATTCCACCTAGTATTGAAACTGAAGAGGAAAGGCTACTTTTAGAACTGCCGGCTGTAATACCAAGTAATGGTTTTTTAATATGCACTAGAGAGTGTGATGTCAAGGTATTCTACGAACATCTATCAGCAGAAAGTAGAAAGCAACTACTTAATAGTATAATTGTTAAAGCTGAATATTATACGACAAAAGATAAACCAAAAATTGTAAATAAAAGGATTCTCCTATTTGTAGATAAAATTAAGGAAATACAGTTAAGTTCCACTTGATCGTAAATTATAATCGAGCCTGAAATTACAAGGCTGGGGTTAGCAGAGACTTTCATTCCTTTGAGTTTAATCTTTCCGTTAAGGCTGAACCTGTTTGTAATAATATTGTTTCCCAACATTTTAAGGAGGGGAAGAGACTAAAATGGGGGGATTTGTGAGATAAAATATTTTGCTTAATTACTGCCAGAGCCGTTACAATATAGGTATCACTGTTAAGAACGGGGTAGAGGCGAACGTGGCAAAGTACAAGCTTCTTATTGTAGATTTAGACGGCACGCTGGTAAACCGCAGCGGCGATATATCGGAAAAAGACCGGCATGCGGTGGCTAATGCCACTGCTGCTGGGGTCAAGGTGGCATTATCCACCGGGAGGATTGTGCGGGCTTGCCGGCGGATTATAGACCTGCTGTCGCTGGATGGCTATCATATATTTTACGACGGCGCGCTAGTGAGCGACCCCCATCAGAACAAAGAAGTATATACTAAGCCGATAGATAAAGAGGTTGTAAGGCGGGCGGTCGAGTTTTCGCGGAGGAATGATACCTACCTTGAGCTTTACTCCTCGGAAAACTTCTTCGCCGAGAGGGAGAACTGGTCGGACACTATCCACCGTCGCTTCTTCAAGGTGGAGCCTACATTCGTGGATTTCAGTGGCATCTGGGAGCGGGAGCGCATCATAAAGGCGGAGCTGGTGGTGCATAACGAAGAGGAAGCAGCCAAGGCAGAGAGCTTCCGCAGGGAGTTTGACGGCAGTCTGCGGTTCTCGATAGCGCGGGCGCCGGCTTACCCCGGCATAGATTTCGTAAATATAATAGACCCCGATGTGTCCAAGGGGGAGGCGCTCAAAGCGCTGGTTTCGTTTATAGGTATTCCGATGAGCCGGGTTATCGCCATCGGTGACGGGCTTAACGATATATCACTCTTACAGGTTGCTGGAACAGCGGTGGCGATGGGAAACGCCTTCCCGGAGGTTAAAGAGGTCGCCGACCATATCACGCTGGATGTGGAGGAAAGCGGGGTGGCAGCTGTGGTGGAGCGGTTTGTGCTTTAGTCGTAGTGTGTCCATTACAAATGTAGCTCTATTATATCACCGTCGGCGAGAACATGATCTCGCTTCGCCATAATGCCGTCGTGCTTGCCGGAGCCCCAGATGCGGGCGTATTTGAGCTTTGCAGCGAAGTCCTTGTGCACCGAGGCAGCGGCGTCTTGCAGAGTGTTTCCCCTGGGTAGGATAATGGGGTCGGCGAGGTCTGCTTTCTGACCCGGTGTCTTGGTATAGACGCGGATTATATCCAGCGTCCGGTATATTTTCAGCTTAAGCTCTTCCAATCCGGTGCCATCTTTTGCTGAGATGGCAATTATGGGGAACCGGTTTTCGTAACCTTTAAACAATTTCTTGTAGTTTTTGTTGTCTTTGTCCAGATCGCACTTATTACCGGCGATTATCGCCTTCTTGTGCCACATTACCACCTCTTCTGTTTCATTGGTATCGCCGCGCTCACCGATTTTCACCCTCGTCTTCTCCAGTTGAGCCATAATTTCCTTGATTTGGGCTAGCGGCTCTTCGCTTAAATCGATCATAACCAGCAGGGCGTCGGCGCGGCGGAGTATAGGCGGCAGCCACCACTGTATAATCTGCGGGGCGAGAGGAGGAGTGTCAATAAGCTGTATCTTAATATCCTCGAACTCCATCATACCGGGGGTGGCGTTGTGCGTGGTCAGCGGATATTCGGCGATGGTGGGGGAAGCGTTGGTTATAGAAGCGATGAGCTGCGACTTGCCGGAGTTGGGTAGACCGACGATGGCAACCTGGGCGGCGCCCTCACGCTCGATAGCCATCGACGAGCGTTGGGCGCCGGACCTTTTAGATAGCTGCTGGGTTAGCCTGGCGATTCGCCCCCTCAACTCGGCACGCAGGTGGTCGGTGCCCTTATGCTTGGGCATAATTGCCAGCATATCTTCCAGGGCGGCTATCTTCTCACCCGGGCTTTTAGCCTGGCGGAAGGTCTTCTCAGCTTCAAAGTACTGTGGCGGCAGATTGGCTGGCATGGCTAGTTCAAATACTCCTTTATCTTTTGCCCCAAGCTGCGGCTGATACCCCTGGCAGTAGAAAGCTCGTCAGAAGAAGCCTCCCTTATGGCCTGAACAGAGCCGAATTGCTTCAGCAGGCTATGTTTGAGTTTTTGCCCGACACCCGGTATTGCGTCAAGCGCTGAGGCGAAGGTTTGCTTTTTATGAACCTTACGGTAATAACCAACGGCAAAGCGGTGCGCCTCGTCCCGTAATCGCTGTAGTAGCTGTAATCCGGGGGAGCTATAGGGCAGGGTGATGGGTTTAGATCTCTGCGGGATGAAGATTTCCTCCCTCTCCTTTGCCAGGCTGGCGACGGGCACCGAATCGGCGCCGATATCGTGCATGGCTCTGACCACCGAGCCGAGCTGACCCTTGCCGCCGTCGATGAGAACCAGGTCAGGTATTATATCCCAGCTGTTCGCTTTGATGGTTTCCTTCTTGATATGACCGAAGCGGCGGCGGACTACCTCCTGGAGCATGGCGTAATCGTCGGCGGAGGGTACCGTCTTAATCTTAAAGCGGCGGTAGTGCGCCGGTTTAGGTTTGCCCTGTTCGAAAACGACCATACTGCCCACAGCATCTTTGCCCTGTATGTTCGATATATCGTAACCTTCCATTCGAATTGGCAGGTGGGGTAGTTTGAGCTCTCTTTTTATCTCCTCCATTGCGGTATCCAGAGCCTTCGGCGCCGATAGCTGTCTTATCCTCTGTTGCAATAGCGATTGCCTGGCGTTTTCAACAACGGTATCCATAAGCTGTTTCTTGTTACCCCGGCGGGGTACCTGCAAACGAACGCGGCTGCCGCGTTTGCCTTGCAGCCAGCCTTCTATGACAGCTTTATCCTCAACCGGATATTGCAGCAGTATCATTGGTGGTATGTAGGTGGCGGAGGCATAGAACTGCTTGACGAAGCTGGTCATAACCTGTTTATCTCCTTCCCAGTGAGTGCCTTGTAGGGTGAATCCCTCGCGCCCGATTACCCTGCCGCCGCGGATAAAAAATACCTGGGCGCAGGCGTAGTCTGCCTCGCGGGCGAAGGCGATGACGTCCTGCTCGCCGCTGACTGTGGTGGCTATCTTCTGCCAGGCGATCACCTCATCGATGGCTTGAATCTGATCGCGAAGTTCGGCAGCCCTTTCGTATTCCAGTGCGGCGACAGCCTGCCGCATTTTACTTTTTAGCTGCCGGACTATCGCTTCCTGTTTGCCTTCGAGGAACAGAATAAGCTGGTTTATCATTTCGTCGTACTCTTTTCTGGTGACGGCTCCGATGCACGGTCCGGGGCACTTCTTGATGTCGTATTCCAGGCAGGGACGGGGAAGTGGGGTGGATAAATCTTTATTGCAGGAGCGAAAGGGAAAGATGTCCTTGACCACCCTGAGTGCCCGACGAACCGAGCCAGCGCTGGCGAAGGGCCCGAAGTAGCGACCGCCATTATCTTCCAGACGGCGGGTAATCTGCACCCTGGGCCAGTCCTCGCCGGTATCTATCTTCAGGTAGGGGAAGCTTTTATCGTCTTTAAGGCGGATGTTATAGTAAGGACGGTGGCGCTTTATCAGGTTCAGCTCCAGGATGAGGGCTTCCTGCTCCGAGCCGGTGATAAAGAAATCTATATCGGCTACGCGAGCTACCAGGCGCTTGGTTTTACCGGTGATTTTCTGACCGGGGCTGAAGTAAGACCTCACCCGGTTACGCAGATTAGACGCCTTGCCGATGTAAAGAATCGTGCCACGGGTGTCTTTCATAAGATAAACACCGGGATCATCGGGCAGTTGCTTTGCCAGTTCGAGTATACGGTTATCAGCCATTTTAGCTCTCCATTGCTGCTGGTTGTATTTTAACATAGCTCATATAACGGACAAAGCATATAGTGGAGTAATGGTTAAAGCATATGAATAATATAATATATTTGCTAAATGTTTTAGTTATGTTAAAATAGACTATAGAATATACGATAACCGGGGGGCATATTGCGACAGGATATAAACAGCTTTTTAAACTACCTCAGGGTAGAGAGAGGCTTCTCAATAAACACCGTAGAAGCCTACCGAAATGACCTGCATCAGCTTCAGGAGTTTGCAGAATCTGAGATTGCCAAACGCAGTATTGTCCCGTC
>DUFE01000079.1 GCA_011170385.1 Dehalococcoidia bacterium
AGCACTCCACCTTTAATCTGGTCGACAAACTGGAAACCACCACCGCGCTCCAGGGGCTCTATTTTAATACATACGTGCCCGTACTGGCCGCGTCCTCCTGTCTGGCGGATGAACTTACCCTCGGCTTCGACCGGGCAGGTTACTGTCTCTTTATAGGCTACTCTGGGATTGCCTACCTTGGCCGCCGCCTTGTATTCGCTAAGCAACCGGTTAACGATAACCTCCAGGTGGAGCTCGCCCATACCGGAGATAACCGTCTGACCCGTCTCCTCATTATAGCTTACTTTGAATGTCGGATCTTCCTCTGCCAGCCTTTGCAGGGCTTCACCAAGTCGGTCGCGGTCGGCTATGGTTCTGGGCTCGATGGCAACAGATAGCACTGGTTCCGGGAAGCGAATCGATTCTAACACTACCTGCTGGGTAGAGTCGCAAAGGGTGTCGCCGGTGAAGGTGTTTTTAAGGCTCAAGGTGGCTACGATAGACCCGGTGTCAGCTATGTTAACCTCTTCGTAGCGGTTGGCATGCATCAATTGCAGCCGCCCGATACGCTCTTTTACACCCCGTGTAGAGTTGAATATTTGAGACCCGGCTTTAACCCTGCCCGAGTATACCCTCAAGTAGACCAGCCGACCCATAAACGGGTCGGCGACCACCTTGAAAGCCAGAGCAGAGAAGGGTGCTTCGTCACTGGCGGGACGGGTTACCTCGGTGTTCTTTCTGGTTTCGATAGCCCGTACCGGCGGCATATCCGCCGGGGAGGGCAGGTAATCTATAATAGAGTCAAGCAGTAGCTTGACTCCCTTGTTCTTAAGCGCCGTTCCACATAGAACGGGGATGCCCTTGTTAGCCAGTGTTACCCGTCTCAAGGCGGCTTTGATATCGTTTGTCGGGATACTCTTGTTCTCCAAGTAGGCGGCCAGGATTTCGTCATCTTCTTCAGCCAGCCTTTCGATAAGCGTCCGGCGATATTCTTCGCATTTTATATTGTAGGATGAGTGGATGTCCGTCTCTTTCGGCGCCGATTCGGGGTCGCTATCGAGCAGCCAAGCCTTGCCTTCGATTAGGTCAATAACCCCCTCAAACCCGTCCTCTTTGCCCAGTGGCAGCTGCACCGCCAGCGCTCTGGCGTGCAGACGTTCCTCTATCATGGCCAGGCAGCGTTCGAAGTTAGCGCCCACCCGGTCCATCTTGTTGATGAAACAGATGCGGGGTACCCCATATCTGTCCGCTTGGCGCCATACCGTTTCCGACTGGGCTTCGACGCCGGCGACGGCATCGAAAACAACCACTCCGCCGTCCAGCACTCGCAGGCTGCGCTCCACTTCGGCGGTAAAGTCGACGTGCCCCGGCGTGTCGATGATATTGATGCGGTGGTCCTTCCAGTGGCAGGTGGTAGCCGCCGAGGTAATGGTAATCCCCCGTTGCCTTTCCTGCTCCATCCAGTCCATTACCGTGGTGCCATCGTCCACCTGGCCAATCTTGTAGGTACGACCGGTGTGGTAGAGTATCCGTTCGGTAACGGTAGTCTTTCCGGCGTCAATATGGGCAATAATACCAATATTGCGTATACTATCTAATGGAAAACTTCTGGGCATAACCATAGCCTCTCTCAACCCTGCCGTTAGCGGCTTTTTATCAATTAATTTGGTATTTATAGCCTGCAACCTCTCACCATCTATAGTGGGCGAAAGCCCGGTTAGCTTCAGCCATCTTGTGGGTGTCCTCGCGTTTTTTGACTGCTGCTCCCTGCCCCTTTGAGGCATCGATTAGCTCTGATGCCAGCTTTTCTGCCATCGACTTACCGGCTCTGGCTCTGGCTGACTTGAGTAGCCAGCGAATCGCTAGAGCGATATTACGTCCCGGTCTTACTTCCACCGGTACCTGGTAAGTGGCGCCGCCGACACGGCGGGGCTTTACCTCGAGCAGGGGAGTAGTATTACGCACCGCCGACTCCAGAACGCTTATCGGCTCCTTGCCTTCGCTCTTGTCTATAATCTCCAGGGCCTGGTAGACGATTCTCTCGGCTGTCGTCTTCTTACCATTGAGCATCACCTTGTTGACCAGCCTGGATATAGTTATGTTACCGTACTTGGTGTCCGGAATTACCTCTCTTTTTCTGATTGCTGCTCGTCTTGGCATGTCTTTCCTACTCCTCGGCTGCGGAGGTTTTCTTAGCACGCTTACTGCCGTATTTGCTGCGTCCCTGGCGGCGGTTGGCGACACCACTGGTGTCCAGTGTGCCCCTTACAATGTGATAGCGGACACCGGGTAGATCCGGCACCCGCCCTCCACGAATCAACACCATAGAGTGCTCCTGAAGCTCGTGCCCTTCACCGGGGATGTAAGCCGTTACCTCCATACTGTTGGATAGCCTTACCCTGGCTATCTTGCGCAATGCCGAGTTGGGCTTCTTGGGTGTGGTCGTCTTTACCTGCACGCAGACGCCCCGCTTCTGCGGTGAGCCGGCTCCGCGTACTACCCTGTTCTTCAGAGCGTTATAGGTGAAACGAAGCGCCGGCGTGTGAGCCTTCTTGGCGATCTTTTTACGCCCTTTACGAACCAGTTGATTAACAGTGGGCAAAACACCCCTCCCTTTTCTAGACAATTTCAAAGGATGAGCCTTAGCTCATCCTTCATAAGCCAAACGAATTAATCGGAACTTATAGCCCAATCAATAAACGTAGCTGAAGTGGCTATCAACAGCCATTTAGTCTAGCATAAACAAAATATAGATGTCAACAGCTATAATTTACGATTAAATTGATAGTTAAAATAACCCCTCAGCCTATCCATAATTAACTTTACTTCCCACCCTACCCCCTGGTAATTACCTCCCCCTATCTGCGCCTGTCTCCCCCTTCTATGCTTGATATGCCTACTCAAATCCGCCTTCGGTAAACAATGAAGGAAGGGTGTTCATTAAAAAGAAAGCGGAAACATTAACAACGGTGGTTGACAAGTATCCCGCCCCGTGTTATATTTCTGTCAAAGGAAAACGAGATAAGAAAATGATAGCTATTGCCAGCCCCTGTGGAATGAACTATTATGCGTATTTCACATTTACCTGGCACTTTACTGTGCCTGGGGGGTTTTCGGCTTGAGATTTTAAGCATAAATCATAGTAAATCAACAAAATCCCCCAGGCGGGGGATTTTTTATTGGTAAAAGATAGCCGGGGGCTATCGTACAAATAAACAAAGAATAATGGAGGGAAAGGATGATTATAATGGAAAAGGATGCTACACAGGAACAGATAAAATACGTCGTCGATGAGGTGAAGAAACACGGACTGCGGGCTGACATCTCCCGGGGGGAGTTCAGAACGATAATCGGCTTGGTCGGCGATGAAAGTCGTATATCCTTTGCCCACCTGGCGGCTCTGCCGGGTGTCAAAGAAGCCAGGATGGTGGAAACACCCTACAAGCTCATCAGCCGGGAGTATAGCGAGCTATTCGAGGGCAAAGATGAAAGCCATGTTATTGAGGTGGGCGATGTCAAGATCGGCGGTGACGAGCCGGTGTTTATCGCCGGACCTTGTGCTATAGAGAGCAAAGCACAGCTATTTCGAATTGCCGAGGAGGTTAAAAGAGCCGGGGCTCACGTTTTGAGGGGTGGCATCTTCAAACCGAGGAGTTCGGTGCACTCCTTTCAGGGATTGGGCTCTCTGGGCAGCGAGGAAGCCACAGAAGCGTTAACCTGGCTACACGACGCCGGTCAGAGGTTCGGAATGCCGGTGATTACCGAGGTCAGGGGGGAATCGCAGGTTGACCTGATAGCCGAATATGTGGATATACTGCAGATAGGCGCTAGGAATATGTATCACCAAGATATGCTAAGTCGTATCGCTAGGAAGGGCAAGCCAGTCCTCTTTAAGAGGCACTTCGGCGCCAGCGTGGAGGAGCTTCTCTCCTTCTCCGAGTACATTGCCGCCGAGGGCAACAAGGACATAATCCTCTGCGAGCGCGGGATTGTCCCTGTAGGCAAGGGTAAAAGCTATACCAGATACACCCTCGACTTGGCGGCGGTGCCGGTGGTGCAGAAGGAGACCTATTTACCGATAATTGTCGACCCCAGCCACGCCGCCGGACGCCGCGATCTGATATACAGTATGAGCTGTGCTGCCATCGCCATCGGTGCCAGCGGTTTGGTAATTGAGGTACACTATAACCCAGCGGAAGCGCTGGTTGATGCTCAACAGATGATAACCCCCAGCGAGCTGGGTAGAGTTATCGAAACCTGTAAGCAGATCAACAGGGTAGTGGCAGCCGGAAAGAAGAAGGTTATAGCGGCGTAATGTGGATGAAGGACATAAAGGTAGACCTCGCAGACAGGAGCTACCGGGTTATCATCGGCGCTGGCGTGCTTAAAGAGACGGGCACCAGTTTGAAAGAGATCGGCTTCGGTGGCAGGCTGGTGGTTATCACCAACCCCGTTGTGCGGGAACTATACGGCGATGGTCTGAAAAAGAGCCTGGTGGCTGAAGGATTCGAGGTGGATATTCTGACCGTTCCAGATGGTGAGGAGTACAAGTCGCTGGATGTCGCTGGCGGGCTATATAACGAGCTTACCGCCATCTACACCGAGCGGGCGACGCCGATACTTGCGCTGGGAGGTGGTGTCATCGGCGACCTGGCGGGCTTTGTGGCTGCTACCTATCTCAGGGGAGTGCCATTGATACAGATGCCGACCACGCTGCTGGCGCAGGTGGATAGCAGCATCGGCGGTAAGGTGGCGGTCAACCACGGGCAACTGAAAAATAAAATCGGTGCTTTCTACCAGCCGTGGCTGGTGCTGTCCGATACGTCGGTGCTGAAAACGCTGCCGCCGTCGGAGTTTGCTAACGGAATGGCGGAGGTAATCAAGAGCGCTGTTATCCGGGACAAAGAGCTCTTTGCCTTTGTAGAGGCTAATATCGATAAGATAATGGCGCAGGATGAAGCAGCGCTGGAGGAGGTCATCTTCCGCTCAGCGGCGATCAAAGCCAGGGTGGTAGAGCAGGACGAGATCGACCTGGGCTTGAGGAATATCCTCAACTTCGGCCATACGGTGGGCCACGCTATCGAGACCGTCTCCGATTTCGGGGTGGGACACGGGCAGGCAGTAGCTATGGGGATGGTAGCGGCAGGTGAAATCGCCCGCAGGAAGGGTGTCTTTGAGGAAGAAGAGCTGTTGAGGTTGAAGGGTGTAATTAAAGCTGCTGGTCTGCCGGTAGAAATACCTGAAATGGATGCTAGAAAGCTGATAGAAGCAATGCAGCACGATAAGAAGATTATCGGTGGCAGGGTAAGGTTCGTTCTGTCACGGGCGATAGGCGATGTCTTCATTACCGACGAGGTTGACCTGTCACTGGTGAAGGAGGTCTTGGGAGGGTGATATGAAAAAACCGGTAATCTGCGGCGTCATCGTCGATAGCGATATGGCGGCGGTAAGGAAAGCTGAACCGCTGGTGGATATGTTTGAAGTGCGTATAGACCTTATCGGTAGCGACTGGCAGGATGCAGCGAGGCAACTTGGCAAGCCCTGGACAGCCTGCAACCGCATGGTAAAAGAGGGCGGTGGCTGGCAGGGCAGCGAAGCCAGGCGGAAAGAGGAACTGCTTAAGGCGCGCGAGCTAGGCGCAAGCATAGTCGATATAGAGCTTGGTATCACCAACCTGGAAAGGCTGGTGCCTATTATAAAAAAGAAGGCGAAGTGCCTTATCTCCTTTCACGATATGGAAAAGACGCCGCCGCTGGATAATCTTGAAATGATGGTCAGGCGGCAGCTTGACGCTGGTGCCGATATCTGTAAGGTGGTCACCACCGCCAGGGAGTTCAGGGACAACCTGACGATGCTCGAGCTTCTTGCCGCGTTCCCGGAGGCGAACTTAACCGCCTTTGCAATGGGAGATTTGGGATTGGTCAGCCGCGTTATCTGTCCGCTTCTAGGCGGCGGTATCGCCTATGCCGCTATCAAGAAGGGTGGCGAATCGGCACCGGGTCAGGTAACAGTGGCGGAATTATATAAACTATATGAGATGGCGAATAAATGATAACCACTATGACGAAGGTCTGCGGGCTAATAGGCGACCCGTTGGCGCACAGCGTTTCACCGGCGATGCACAACGCAGCCTTCGAATGCCTTAAGCTGGATTATATTTATCTCCCTTTTCGGGTGAAAAATGAGCATCTAAAAAAGGCTATCGAGGGCGCCCAATCTCTTGGTATCAGGGGGCTTAACGTAACCATACCGCACAAGGTTGACATCATCCCCCTTCTGAATGAGCTAGACCCGCCGGCGGAGAGGATAGGCGCTGTCAACACCATAGTCAATGACGAAGGTAATTTGAAAGGATATAACACCGACGCCGGCGGTTTCATGGAGGCTTTGTTACAGGGTGGCTTCAAACCGCAGAACAAGAAGGCAGTAGTGCTGGGCGCCGGCGGCGCTTCACGGGCGGTATGCTTTGCTCTTGCTGAAAGTGGTGCAGAGGTGATTATACTCAACCGACAGCAGGAAATGCACTGGGCGGTTGGGCTGGCTGTTAGCGTTTCGGAGCTATGCCAGAGGCAGGTAAATGCCCTCGAGCTCAGCGAAGATAACCTCAAAGCGTCGCTGGAAGACGCCGAGTTGCTGGTTAACGCAACCAGTGTAGGTATGAGCCCCGATGCCGGGCAGACACCGGTTGGTAAAAAACTATTAAAGCCGGCGATGGTCGTTTTCGATGTCGTCTTCAATCCGCTTAAGACCAGGCTGCTGGCTGAAGCCGAGGAAGCCGGTGCAAAGACGATAAGCGGCATAGATATGCTGGTGTGGCAGGGTGCGCTGGCATTTGAGCTGTGGACCGGGTTAAAACCACCGGTGGAAATAATGAAAGCGGCGGCGCTCGAAGCGTTGAAAGAGCAATGAAAACCAATATCGCACTGATAGGCTTCATGGGAGCCGGCAAGACTGCCGTTGGCGAGCTGTTAGCGGAAAGGTTGGGTAAGAAGCCCGTGGAAACGGATAGGCTGATAGAGAAAAGGGCGGGAAAATCTATACCGGATATCTTCAGCCAGGATGGTGAGGCAGCCTTCCGTCAGCTCGAGGTAGATGTCATCGGTGAGGTTGCCGGTGATAAAAACCAGGTTATCGCCTGCGGCGGCGGCGTGGTATTGAATCATATAAACACCGACCGCCTGAAAGAAGGCGCGGTGGTGGTCTATCTAACCGCTCCGCCGGAGGTGATACTGCGGAGGGTGCTGGCTGATACCTCGGTTAGACCTTTGCTTAAAAGCAAAAACAAGGAACAGACTGTACGAAAGCTGATGAGATGCAGGAGGCCCCTGTATGAGCGGGCGGCTGATATAGAGATAGATACCTCGGAACTGGATATCGATGAGGTCGCTGAGCATATAATAGCCAGGCTTTGATGATATGAAAGCGGTAATAGGTAAAAGCGATATAAAGGGCAGGGTATTTGCCCCTCCCTCCAAGAGCTATACCATACGCGGGCTGATGTGCGCCGCCCTGGCTAAAGGCGATAGCTGTATAATCAACCCTCTGGTTTCAGATGATACCGAAGCCGCAGCCGATGTGCTGGGTCAGGTCGGGGTTGATATAGATAAGGAAGATGGCTGGTGGCGTGTCAGAGGCGGCTGCCTGCACCAGCCTCAGACAGACCTTTTCTGCCGTGACTCGGCGGCAACACTGCGTTTTATGACCGCCATCGCATCGCTTGTTCCCGGCAGGTGTCGTTTAACTATGGGCGCTTCGCTTTCTAAAAGACCCGTAGAACCGCTGCTGGAGGCACTGGCGGAGCTGGGGGTGGACTGCTGGGGAGAAGATGGCTCAGTGGTGGTTAACAGCGGGAGATTAAGGGGTGGTGAGGTGGCTATGCGGGGTGA
This sequence comes from Dehalococcoidia bacterium, assembly GCA_011170385.1. Taxonomy (GTDB): domain Bacteria; phylum Chloroflexota; class Dehalococcoidia; order Dehalococcoidales; family W693; genus W693. The sequence continues at coordinate 7,866 of DUFE01000079.1, forward strand.
TATCAGCTCGCAGTTCATCTCCGCCTTATTGCTAGTTTCTCCGCTTGCTGAAAATGGTGTGACCACCTATTTGACCGCACAGCCGGAGTCGAAACCTTATCTTGAGATGACGCTGGGCTGCATGAGAAGGTTCGGCATAGAGGTAGAAGCATCGACTGGCCTGATGCGGTTCGATATATCAAGACAGGAATATACACCGATAAGCTATTCAGTTGAGGGAGACTGGTCGTCGGCTTCGTATTTTCTGGCATTTGGAGCTGTATCGGGGCGGGTGGAAATCGCCAATCTCAATGTCGATAGTTTGCAGGGAGACAGGATAATGATAAACTTACTGCGAAAGATGGGCGCCGATGTATCAATAAGCGGGGGTTCGGTTATGGTCAGGCAGTCGAGGCTGAAGGCTATCACTGCAGACCTTAGCGACTGCATAGACCTGCTGCCGACCATGGCGGTGCTGGCGGCAGTTGCAGAAGGGCGGAGTGTTTTAAAAGGCATAGGCCGGGCGCGGCTGAAGGAATCGAACCGCGTTACGGCTTTAAGGGACGGGCTGGAGAAAATGGGAGTATCGGTTACCGAAGAAGAGGACAGAATAATAATAGACGGCACACAGCCAGAGGGAGCAGAGATAGACAGCTTTGGCGATCACCGTATCGCTATGGCTTTCAGTATCGCGGGGGCGGTGGCCGGCAATACGATAATCAACGGCGCCGAATGCGTTGCCAAAACATATCCCGAATTCTGGCAGGCGTTCGAGAGCCTGGGAGGCGAGGTGAAGCTAGATGTCTAACAGTCTGGGGAAGCAGTTTGTAATAACCAGCTTCGGCGAGAGCCATGGCAGCCTGGTCGGGGTAATTATAGACGGCTGCCCGGCGGGGCTGGCTGTCAGCGAGGCGGATATCCAGCATGAGCTGGACAGGCGAAAGCCGGGAATCAGCTCTATAACCACGCCGAGGCGGGAAGAAGACAGGGTCGAGTTTCTTGCTGGCGTATTTAATGGCTATACTACCGGCGCTCCCATCTGCCTGGCGGTATGGAACAGGGATGTCGATTCCGGCGAGTATGAAAAGGCGAGGCTTTTGCCCCGCCCTGGACAGGCGGATTACACCGCCGGTGTGAAGTATGGCGGCTTCAATGATTACCGCGGCGGCGGCAGGTTCTCCGGCAGAATAACCGCTGGCTTCGTAATGGCGGGCGCTGTCGCCCGTAAATTGCTGTATGCCATCGGGGTCGAGGTGTTGGCTCACACCGTCGAGATAGGCGGCATAGCCGCCCGGCCCGGAGAGCCCGATAAAATAAGAGAGACGGCTGCGAAAAACGCTGTCCACTGCGCCGACGCCGAAGCGACAGAGAAAATGATAGCAGCCGTTGAGAAAGCCATAAATGAAGACGACAGCCTGGGCGGGATTATCGAGGGTATCGCCCTCGGTCTGCCGGTCGGGCTGGGTGAGCCAGTTTTCGGTTCCGTTGACGCCGAGCTGTCAAAGGCTCTTTTCGCCATACCGGCGGTAAAAGGTGTTGAGTTCGGCGCCGGTTTTAAGGCTGCCAGGATGAAGGGTTCGCAGAACAACGATCCGTTTGCCATAAAAGACGGTAGGGTGGTAACCACCAGCAATAACGCCGGTGGCATCCTCGGCGGTATAAGTAATGGTATGCCACTGGTGGTCAGGGTAGCAGTCAAGCCGACGGCGTCTATCGCCAGAGAGCAACCGACGGTGGACATCGGTAAAATGAAAGAAGCCACCCTGGCGGTCAAAGGCAGGCATGACGCCTGTATCGTGCCCAGGGCGGTGGTGGTGGTAGAATCTATGATGGCGGTAACCCTGTGCGATTTAGCCATCAGGGCGGGTCTGATACCGGGGGTAATAAAATGAAACTGGAAGAGCTAAGAAAACAGATAGACGACGTCGATACCAGTATCGTCAACCTCATCGCCGAGCGGATAGGGCTTGCCGAGCA
>DUFE01000008.1 GCA_011170385.1 Dehalococcoidia bacterium
GGCGCCGGCAGGGTTCTGGCAAACGAGATACGCCTGAAGTTAGGAGACAATATAGAGCGCTTCATCGAAAACGGCTGCCTAATCATGGGCATATGCAACGGCTTTCAGGCACTGGTAAAGGCGGGCATCTTACCCGGCGGTGAAAACAGGCACAGGTTGACCCTGACAACCAACGATTCCGGCAGATTCGAGTGCCGATGGGTTCACCTTGCCATAAATTACAGGAGCCGGTGTGTCTTTACCAGAGGGATAGAGCGCTTATACCTGCCGGTAGCCCATGGCGAGGGCAAGCTTGTAGCCGATGCCGCCGTAATAAAAAGTCTGGACGTAGCCCTCTACTATACCGACGAAAAGGGCAACCGCGGCGCCGGCTACCCGCATAACCCCAATGGCTCTATGGCCGATATTGCCGGCATATGCGATGCCACCGGTCGTATCTTCGCCCTGATGCCGCACCCAGAGCGCCATATCCATTACAATCAGCACCCGATGTGGCTGAAGCACGGAAACGGCATCAGGATCTTTAAGAATGCCGTAGAGTGGATAAAGGATCTTTGACAATTTACAATAACGGGAGGGGAGGTAATATGCAGCACGAATACGAAATAAATGAACTGATCAAGGAAGACTCGTGGCGTATGTTCCGCATCATCGGCGAGTTTGTCAGCGGCTTCGACGCCTTGTCCGATGTCGAGCCAGCGGTAAGTATCTACGGCTCAGCACGCCTTAAACCCAACGACGAGCTGTACAAAAGAACGGAGGAAATCTCCGAAAGGCTAGGTAATATGGGCTTCTCCATCATAACCGGCGGTGGACCAGGGGTTATGGAGGCAGCCAACAAGGGTGCTGCCAAAGCCGGCGCCAATTCCATCGGTCTCAACATCAACCTACCCGAAGAACAGGCGGGCAACACCTATACAACACGCTCCCTGACATTCAACCACTTCTTCGTCCGCAAGGTAATGCTGGTCAAGTACGCCAGCGCCTTCGTTATAATGCCCGGCGGCCTTGGCACGCTGGATGAGCTGACCGAGGTGCTCAACCTGATACAGACCTATAAGATAAAACCCTTCCCGGTAATCTTGTATGATGCCGATTTCTGGCAAGGGTTTCTGGACTGGATGCGCCGGAACAGCCTTGCTAACGGATATATATCCGAGTCAGATCTGAACCTGCTCCGTATCTGTAAAAGTCCGGATGAGGTAACCGAAACCATCCTTATGTGGTACAGTAAGGGCAAGCTCTCCGGCAAACAAGCGATAACCGGATAGGCTTTCGCAAACAGATACCGATCCGCTATTTACTGCATATTAAGGGTATGCTATACTGTTAAACTAATGACAGGGAGTTAAAGGGAGGATTACTTTATTGCCGGACACAGCCACCATAAAAGAGCTTTTAGAAGCCGGAGCACACTTCGGTCACCAGACCAGCCGCTGGCACCCGCGGATGAAGAAGTATATCTTTACCAAGCGCAATGGCATCCACATCATAGACCTTGAGCAGACCGCCACCATGCTGGATAGAGCCTGCCAATTCATAAAAGAGCTGGTTGCCGCAGGCGGCAAGATTCTCTTCGTGGGCACCAAAAAACAAGCCCAGGATATCATAGCAGAAGAAGCCACCCGTTGCGGTATGTATTACATCAACCAGCGCTGGATAGGCGGGGTGCTGACCAACTTTACCACCATCCAATCGAGGATAGACTACCTGGTTCGCCTGGAAGACCAGCAAGCCAGGGGCGATTTCAACCGCTTGCCAAAGAAAGAAGCTCTCAAGCTCAACGAGGAAATCGAACGCCTCAACAGGTTTATGGGTGGCTTCAAAGAGATGACCAGCCTCCCGGATGCCATATTCGTCGTCGACCCGGTAAAGGAAGCTATCGCTCTAGCCGAAGCAATACGAATGGATATACCGATAATCGCCATAGTCGATACCAACTGTAACCCGAACAATATAGATTTTCCAATCCCGGCTAATGACGATGCCATAAGAGCCATCAAGCTTATGACCACCAAAATTGCCGACGCCGTAATGGAGGGCAAGACGGGTGGTGAGGCATCCGCACCAGCCGGAGAACCAGCCGACACCGCTGGGTCTCCTGACGCTGCTGGAACCAACAATTCTACCGAAGATATGGAAACAACCGCCAAAGAAGAGCAGTAAAACAGGGAGTAAGAGGTGACTATCTCAAAAGCCAGCATTAAAGAGTTAAGGGAACAGTGTGGTGCCGGTGTTATGGACTGCCACAAAGCCCTCATCGAAGCCGATGGAGATATAGAAAAGGCGCTCGATGTATTAAAGGAAAGGGGCTTTCTAAAAGCCGCCAAGAAAGCGGAGCGCGTTACCAAACAGGGGCTGGTTGAAGCCTATATCCACACCGGCCGTCGCGTCGGGGCGATGATTGAGCTTAATTGCGAGACGGACTTCGTTGCCCTAACCGATGAGTTTAAAGAGCTGGCACATAATATAGCCATGCAGGTAGCCGCTATGTGCCCCCGTTTCATTTCGGAGGATGACATACCGGAAGATGAGAAGGCGGATACTGAAACCGCTACCGCCTGCCTGCTGCAACAGCCTTATATCAAAGACCCCGATTTAACCATCGGCGATATTATTGTCCAGACCATAGCCAGGATGGGAGAGAACATCAGAGTAAGCCGGTTTACCAGATTCGAACTGGGCAATCAAGCGGAGTGAAGATGTCCGATGTCAAGTATAAGCGTGTCTTGCTCAAACTGAGCGGCGAGGCTTTCAGCGGCAATACTCCCTTCGGTATAGATGCACCGACCACAGCCCGCATAGCCAAGCAGATTGGAAATGTCATTGCTATGGGGGTGGAGGTGGCTATCGTCGTCGGCGGTGGCAATATCTGGCGCGGAGCACAGGCGGCTAAGGACGGAATCGACCGTGTTACCGCAGACTACGCCGGTATGCTGGCAACGGTGATAAACGCCCTTGCCCTACAAGACGCACTAGAAAGGGAAGGTATCATTACCCGAACGCAATCAGCAATCGTTATCGAGCAAGTTGCCGAGCCCTACTTAAGGCGGCGGGCAATCCGCCATCTGGAAAAGGGCCGGGCTTTAATCCTCGCCGGCGGCACCGGCAATCCCTATATGACCACCGATACCGCCGCCGCACTGCGGGCAGTCGAGGTCGAAGCCGGTGTCCTGCTTATGAGCAAGAACAACGTCGACGGCGTCTACAACGCCGACCCTCATAAGAGCCCTACTGCCAGGAAGTTTGAACACCTTACCTTCATAGAGGCTCTAAATATGCGTCTTCAGGTGATGGACTCCACCGCCCTGTCTCTGTGCCTGGAGAACAATCTGCCCATAATCGTATTCGATCTACAAGCTGAACGCAGCCTGGAGCGCGCTATTAGCGGCGAGCACATCGGCACTCTGATAGATAGAGAGAAATAGCGTGATCGACGAGGTTCTAGCCGAAGCCGAGGCAAAGATGCAGACATCCAGCGATGCCCTGCTACGGGAACTGTCTGCCATCCGTACCAGCCGCGCCGCACCTGCCCTCATAGAGCATGTTAAAGTGGATTACGCCGGCGTCGAAACACCACTGAAGCACATCGCTGGTATATCATCTTCCGGAGCCAGCATGCTCATCGTTCAGCCGTGGGATCCGACCAGTACCAGAAGTATCGAGAAAGCCATCCTTAAATCAAATCTAGGACTGACACCGAACATAAACGGCAACATCATCCGCCTCAATGTTCCTCCGCTCTCCGAGGAGAGAAGGCATGAGCTTATTAAGCTAGTCAGAACAAGGACGGAGGAAGGGAAGGTATCTATACGTAACCTTCGGCGCGATGCTGCCGATGACATCAAGCGACTGGAAAAAGATAAAGAGATATCGCAGGACGAGCAGAAGCGGGCTATGGACATGCTACAGAAGCTCACCGATAGCTTTATCGACACTGCCGAGCAAGCCAGGCATTCCAAGGAGAAGGAACTGCTGGAGGTATAACCTATTCCGGTAATCCTTCAAACAAAGTGGGCTATGGCAGCCCTTTTTCACAATAGCCAATTGGTGACCACTCTATCTACCCATAAATTTAAAACAGACACGCCCTGTTATGATACAATAATAGCCGCAAAAGCTATGAAGAAGTTTAACCGCCTGCCCAACCATATAGCCTTCATCCCGGACGGCAACGGCCGCTGGGCGGAGCAGCGTAATCTGCCCCGCATCGAGGGGCACCGTGCGGGCATAGAGAGCACCCGCTCACTGGTTAGATACCTTAGCGAATACCGCATAAAATATGTCACCCTTTACAGCTTCTCTACCGAGAACTGGAACCGCCCCAGGGCAGAGGTAAACAGCCTGCTTAAGATTTTAAGTGAATCCATAGAAAATGAAGCCGCCGAACTTCACCAAAACGGCGTTAGAGTCCGCCATATAGGACGCCTTAACAAGCTGCCGCAGCACCTCAAGCAATCTATCGAGGGGGCTGTCGAACTTACCAGAGATAACGCCGGAATGAACCTTAACCTCGCCTTCGACTATGGAGGGCGGACCGAAATCGTGGATGCGGTACGCAGTATCGTATCCAAAGGCATACCTTCGCATGATATAGACGAGGGGCTCTTCAGCAGTCACCTGTATACCGCCGATATGCCATACGTAGACCTGCTGGTACGCACCGGCGGCGAGCTGCGCATCAGCAACTTTCTGCTGTGGCAATCGGCTTACAGCGAATTATACTTTACCAAAGTCCTCTGGCCCGACTTCGACATTGGAGAGATAGAGAAAGCACTGGCTGCTTACAGCCGCCGGCAAAGACGCTTCGGCAGGGTATGATATGCTTAAAAAGAGGATCATCACAGCGTTCTGCCTGCTGCCCGTACTGGTGGTCGCCGTCTGGTTCGATGAGCCGCTACCCTGGCTGACCGTAGTGGCAGCCGTATGGGGAGTACTGGCGGCACTGGAGTTTTACCGGGCGATCAGGGAATCTGGCATTGAGCCGCTTAACTGCTTCGGGCTTATCTTTATACTGCTGCTCATAATCAGCCCTCACTGTAGCTGGGCTTACGTTAACCCGCTGCTGCTGACATCCATGGTGGTGCTGCCTCCGCTATTGCTGCTGGTACGCCGTCGCAAGGAAGATGCTTTCATCGGCTGGGTGTGGACTGTAGCCGGCATTATCTACATCGGCTGGCTTCTAAGCCACTTCGTCGCCTTGAGGGGATTAGAGCACGGCAGGGAATGGGTGCTGTTTGCCTTATTCGTTACCTTCGCCTCGGATACGGCAGCTTATTTTATCGGCAGAGCCTTCGGTAGACACCCCCTTGCCCCAGATATCAGTCCCAGAAAGACCCGCGAAGGAGCCATCGGCGGTGTCATCGGCGCTGTCATCGCCGGCTTGCTGCTGGTTCTTATTTTAAACATACCCATCGATTACGGTGCAGCGTCGCTTCTGGCGCTCGCCATCAGCATTTTCGGCCAGGTTGGAGACCTGTTCGAGTCTCTCTTCAAGCGTAATATGGGGGTAAAGGATTCGGGCAGGTATATGCCAGGGCATGGCGGTTTCCTCGACCGCATGGACAGCGTCGTTTTTGCTGGCGTTGTAGTATACTATTACGTGATATGGCTGATATAGTAAAAAGGTTGGTGGTGCTCGGCTCCACCGGCTCAATCGGCAGACAGACGCTTGATATCGTCCGCGCCTTCCCCGAAAGGTTCAAGGTTATCGGGCTGGCTGCCGGTAGTAACATTGCACTGCTGAAAGAGCAGGTCAGGGAGTTCAAGCCCGGGTTCGTCTATCACCAGGGAGAAAAGGAACAACCTTCAGGTATATATTGTCGTTACATATCTATGGAGGAGATGGCAGCTCTGCCCGAGGTTGATACTGTGATTATCGCCACTTCGGGCGGCTCCGGCTTGAGCCCGACGCTGGCTGCAATCGCTGCGGGTAAAGACATTGCCCTGTCCAACAAGGAATCCCTGGTTTCCGCCGGTGAGATTATCATGAAAGAAGTAAGAGAGAGAAGCGCCCGTATACTGCCCATTGACAGCGAGCACAGCGCCATCTGGCAATGCCTGGAGGGTGAAACCACACCGGCTTCGCGCATTATCTTGACCGCTTCCGGCGGGCCTTTCCTAAACTATTCATTGGATGAACTGGCAGGTGTAACCGCTGAACAAGCACTTAAGCACCCGTCGTGGAAGATGGGTAAAAAGGTAACCATAGATTCGGCAACGCTGATGAACAAGGGGCTGGAGATTATCGAAGCCCACTGGCTGTTTGGCATCCCATTCGAAAAAATAAGCGTCCTGGTGCACCCGCAGAGCATCGTCCATTCTATAGTCGAATTTGCCGACGGCTCATCCAAAGCCCAGCTCGGCTGCCCCGATATGAGGTTGCCCATACAGTACGCCCTGACCTACCCGGAGCGCCTACCCAACCCTTCGCTGCCGAAAATCGACTGGAGCCTCGTCAGTCACCTTGATTTTCAGGAGCCGGACATGATGGCGTTTCCCTGCCTTAACCTTGCTGTTGAAGCCGGCAAAAAGGGTGGCACCTATCCCGCTGTGCTCTGCGCCGCAGACGAGGTGGTCGTTGAACTTTTTCTGGACGGCAAAATCGGTTTTATGGATATCCCGTCGCTTATACAGAGCGTTCTTGACGAGCACCAGCCCACGCCACACCCCACCGTAGAGGTGATAACCGCCGCTGATGCCTGGGCAAGAAACAGGGTCCGCCGGCTCGTCTGTGGAGGCGGCTCTTAATGGACGTTTTGCTAACCATCCTCGCTTTCCTCTTCATACTGGCGATAGTCATCGTTGCCCACGAGCTTGGACACTTTATCACCGCCAAAGCTCGCGGCATCAAGGTGGAGGAGTTCGGCATCGGCTACCCACCACGCCTTTTCGGCATAAAGCGCGGCGAAACGGTGTATTCCCTGAACGCCATACCTCTTGGTGGTTTCACCAAGATGGCAGGTGAAGAAGACCCGAACGTGGAACGCAGCCTCGCCAGCAAGGGTATCGGCACTAGGCTGCTGGTGTTAAGCGCCGGCTCTCTTATGAACGCCATTCTTCCCTTCGTGCTGCTGTCAATCGCCTTTATGGTGCCTCATAACGTATATATAGGCGATGTAGTCGTTCAGGAGGTCAGCACAGGTTCGCCAGCCGAAGAAGCCGGCATTATGCCCGGCGATATAATCCTCACCGCCAACGGTAAGGCAGTAAATAATACCGGAGACCTCTCCCGCTACATACAGCTCAACCTGGGTGGTGAGCTGGAACTGCTGGTGGAGCACAACGACGGCATACAGGAAGAGGTAGTGTTAAGCCCCAGGTGGAGACCGCCGGAAGGTGAGGGTGCTATCGGTGCGGGCGTAACCACCGAGGACATGGTCGTCGAGAGCCAGAGCGAACCATTCTGGCGGGCGATACCAATGGGTATCGGGCAGACCTTTGACACTATGGTTCTGTATAAGAACGCCATATTGAGCATGTTTATCGGCAACGCCGATATCGGCGGCGTCGCCGGGCCGGTAGGTATCGCCCAGATAACCGGCGAGGTGGCTAAAGCCGGCTTTAGCCCGCTGCTGGAGTGGACGGCGTTCTTCAGCCTCAACCTGGCGATACTGAACCTGCTGCCGCTACCGGCGTTGGATGGCGGCAGAATCGCCTTCGTTCTCCTTGAATGGATCCGCCGTGGCAAGCGCATCTCTCCTAAAAAGGAAGGTCTGGTTCACCTGGTCGGCTTCGCCCTGCTGATGGTATTCATTCTGGCGGTTACATTCCAAGATATTATGCGTATAATAAGCGGGGAGAGCTTGATA
>DUFE01000080.1 GCA_011170385.1 Dehalococcoidia bacterium
AAGTATGGGTTCTAAGCCTGTATAATACTCACCAACATATTCACCTGCCGTTAGAGATCCTGACTCTATGGCTGGCAATATGACCGGTCGTGCGTAACCTAAATCCCCACAACGACGGACCTCCCATGTAAATTTGCCATCTGTGCGCTCCAAAAGTAGTGATGCCATTTCCTCAAGCGCCGTAACTACGGGATGACCGGCGCCCCCAAGGCTACCGACAGTCCAGGTGATGGTTTCATCTTGATCCTCCGTACATGCGGTAAGAGGCATAACGCCAACCAATAGCATGATCAACGCTGCCAACAAAGGTACCACTTTCTTCATTCTTCTCCTCCTGATATGTTTATGTGATTCACAATTACCTTATTATCAAGTGCTTTTTATTTTCTAAAGTATCAACTAGTGAAAGTTATTCATTTATGTTTCGTTTCTTTATGATCATTTATATCAACACTCGCATTACCATACAGTTCGGGCTGCTTTATTTTGTAGTACTGGCGGCATGGTTTCTATTCAATAGCTAATTTTCTGGTTTCCGGTATGCCGATCCATTTTGGTGTTCTATTCATATATTGGCGATAGTCTTCGCCAAAATGTTCAAGGCATTGACGTTCTTCATAACCTGCACGCTGTATTACTGAAACTGGATATAACAACCAGTACAATAGAAATATACATGAAGCCGAAGCTATACTTATCCCTAGATAAGTCAAAAAAGGCAGATATACATAGGGTGTCTGGAATAGCGATACAATCCTGTGGTAACGGGTTTATTAGGCGGGCTAAAAGCAAACTGCACCATCACTATCGTAAGCATAACTAATCCGGATAAAATAATGGTAAGACCTACATAAAACCACGTTGTCCCTAATTTCAGGGGCAGGAAAACAGAGTATATATTAAGGAGGAAAAATAACAGCCAAAAAAAATAGGCGTTTACTTTTTCAATCTTACTATACTGCACGTTACTTGGTAGCCGTATGGGAATCTCCCTTTTCCTTGTTGAATCTTTACTAAATCTATTGGTTAAACTCGGGAAAAACAAAATAAAGAGAACATAGGACATAAAAATCCAGGCATTCCACAAACCAATATCAAAAGCTGGTATAAGTGACATTATTTCCCTCCCTTATAATACATGACAAAATTAACATTATATACCACTATGTCAAAAAATAATCAAGTATATCATGGGCAATAGAAACCTGGTTTCTTCTAAAATATTAAAATTATTGATACAGTAACCGTGTCAATTCCGGCATTATAAATCGCTGCTCTACAATCTTGATAGATACCGAAATATTCATCTTCCACTGGTAATATCAACCTGTTTTCCGTGTAATCAATAAGAAATCTAACGATAACCTCGCCGCTAGAATAAGTAATTCCGCTTCGATAGCCATGGTTTATAAACTACCTGTTATATAAGGTTATGGGTAGGATAATTGCGGTATAATTAAAGCTAGCAAAACCATCCCAAGATAGTCTCAAAACGCCTAGGGCACGCAAATATCGGTATTACACTGGATACATACTTACATGTACTACCGGGCATGCAGGATGAAGCATCAGAAAATATTTGATACCATGATTTGCTGAGAGAATGAAAATAGAAATAAAGAAGTAAATATTGGTAAATGGTGTTGGATCTGAACGTGAGCCGCGGAGGACTCGAACCTCCAACCGGCTGATTAAGAGTCAGCTGCTCTGCCAGTTGAGCTAGCGGCCCGCATTATCTGTAGCAATGTCTCTGTTCAGTATTTTAGCAACTATCGCATATCTTTATCAACTTCCCGTGATTTATCAATATCTAAAGCGCCTCTTATACAACCAAAAGTTACTATTGATAATCAAAGCCGCCTGTTATAGAATTAACGGGGGTGTTAAGCTATGCAAGATAGTAACAACGAACCTTCTGGTGCCAATGGACGGGAAGGCACTTTTCCCAGAGACGTAGATACGCTAGAAGATAAAGCTGCCTTATTAAAGGAAGCCATATCTTCCACCAGAAAGCAAGATAAATCCTCTAAAGAAGCCGCCGAATTGGCCCTGAAGATTGCCCGTGAGGCTATAGATATAGCTAAAGATATCAGCAAGTCCAGTAAGAAGGCTACCGAGATAGCCCAAAAAGCATCGCAGGAAGCTGTTAGACGTGCCGTTTTAATAACCAAAGCAGCTGAATATGCGGCTGATTCTTATAAAAGGGAGTTTGAGCAAGCAATCAGAAACGCCGAAAGATCAAGCATCTGGGCTAAAGAGAACGCTGAGGAAGTAATAAGGGAATCTCAAGAGATACTAACCACTGCCAAAGAAACGGTTGATTCATCCAAAGAGATGGTGAAGGAAGCTATCAGGGAATCAAGAAAGGCGTTAAAACGAATTGAGAAATCGGCAAGAACAGCCAGTGAGACGGCTGGTGAAGCGCTGGGTATCTCCCAGGAGGCTATAAGCATTGCCGGGAAAACGGACAAGTCGGTCAAGAAAGCTTCTGAGGATGCCATAAATATTTCGCTCAAGTCCATTAGCAGAGCCGAAGAGATTGAAAGGGCGAACAAGGGTATCGCAGAGGTATACAAGAACGCCTCTCACGAAGCAGTCAACCGTGCCAGCAAGGCAGCTAAGGAAGCCCAAGAAGTAGCTGAAACCTATAGCAAGGCTTTCAAGAAGGCGATTGCCAAAGCCGAGGAAGCAGCGATTATCTCTCGAGAGGCGGTGAGCAAAGCTGAAGAAACAGCTATGTCTCTCAAAGAGAAGACATCAGAGGCGAATATGTCTTCAAGTAAAGCCATAGATATAGCCGAGAAAGCCAGAAAGTCGGCTATAGAAGCGGCAGCTAAATCATCTCTTGCCTCACAAGAAGCATCGGAAAGGGCTGAAGAAGCGGCAAAATCGGCAAATGAAGCCTCGCAGGACGCCATAAGGGCATCGCAGGAGACCATCGAAAGAATATTCCAGATAAGCGAAGAGTCTAAGTCTGCCGTTGCTGAATGGATACAGAAATCACAGGAGGCTGTGAGGAAAGCCGAAGAAGCGGCAAGTTCGGCAAAGGCGGTCTCCGAAGACGCCATAAAGGCAGCTCAGGAGGTGATTCATCGAGCTGAAGAGATAAGCCGTTCTTCGCGAGAGGCGGCTCAAACAGCGATACAGGCATCAAAAGAAGCGGCACGTGCCGCCAAAAAAGCCGCCGAAGAAGCGGCATCCGGCTGGGGTAAGCTCTTCAAAGGGCTTGTAGGCGATGCCGCTGATGCAAGCTCCAAATCCGGGCAAGCACACGTGCCTGCAACCAACATACAGTCAGAGGTTAGCGATGAGGTTTCTGAGGAAGCTGCTGAAGCAATCGCCGGGGCTTTAGACGAAATCAAGACGATAGATGCTGGTGAAACTGTGTGTGGTTATGATGATGAGGATGAAGAAAAGAAAAAAGCACTGGCAGAAGAACGCCAGAAGAAAGCCCAGTCCCGCCTTGATTCGCTGACTAAAATGTTCCTCTCCAGCAAGAACAACCGCACCAGCGACGAAGATAGCAGCGAAGAGTCTTAACCCTTTCAGTTAAAGAAGCGAGGGAATGTCCTTGAAGGCTTCTTCCAGTCCACGGTTACCCCACTCAATACCGCCCTGCCGCCTCTTGTTGAGCGCTATATGGTCAATAGCCTTGGCAAAGTAATCTATCACCTTTCTGGAATTTACAAGCTCTGAAAGTATTACTGTTACCTCTAAAGAGCCCTTGCCCCTAGGATAATCACCGCTGCGTATAATCGCTTCCGAAGCCATATCCTTCAGCGAAGCCGAAAGCTCCTTTATCAAGTCCATATTCATCGCTTCGTAAGGTGCCGTTAACAGATAAAGAGCCTTTCTGGAATCGGTCGGGTTACATTTCAGCGAAAGCTCGTCTAGGGCTTCGCTTATAGATTGAACACCTCTCTGTGTTTCACCGCTTTTATCACGGAAATCGTTGCTTTTTTCAAACGGGAGCTTGATACGGCGCACTTTCTCCGTGCCGTAGCCGATCACCGTCCAACCGGAAAGCGTCTGTATGATGTCCCCAGCATCAAGCACCCTCGAGCCGATGTATTTGGCTTCGGTTTCTTCGCCGGCGCATAGCACATTGTATAACGGCTTGACTACCATGTAGTTTATCTTTGACAGGTTATTCCTTATAGAAGCGTTCTTTCTTATGTACCTCTGGTTATCCACCAGGAAGACGGCATCAGCCACCAGGTAAGAGGATTTAAGGCAGGTGCCCACATTAAAGACTGACCTTTCTTCGGTAACCTCTTCATACTGGAATGGAAGGACGATTAGGTTATATACCGGCTTTTCCGTATAGCGTTCTTTAAGCTGCTGCGTCAGTACCGATATAGAGCCGGAGCCGGTGCCGCCGGCAGCCGATGCTACAACCAGTATGGCATCCGTTTCCGGAAGCTTTTCTGCCGCCCGAATGCTCTCGATAATCTTGTCCCCGTCTTCCCTGGCTATCTCGGCGCCTATTTCATTCATCTTTCCGACGCCGTGCCCACCGGTCTTTTTACTGCCAATTAGGATCCTGTGGCGAAAATCTGGTTTTATGTAATAGAGCCCACTTAAATCAGCAATGTCCGTATTAACCGCTACCGCATTTGTGATTATGTCAATGCCGCGCTGAATGTGAGCCACTTTGTTCAGGCGGGCGAACTCATCAGCAATCCTGCCACCGCACTGACCGCACCCTATAACCATCAACTTCATATCGTTACCTCCACTACCAGCATTCGTAACAATGGGAATTGTTTCTATTAGTGTATCACAATCGGCGATACTTACCAATATATACGGGGGATAGTAATATTCTTCTTGTAAAACTTAAATTTCCTATAGATTTTACTTTTTTCGATCACTCACGTCAACATCAATGCTTATTCAGGCTAATATTTTTAATTTTCTCTCTTCGCCGTTATAATAGTAAAGCACTATTTTTATTACCTGCCAGTACTAATGATTATATGAAAGATTATTACAATATTCTCGGCGTTCCGGAAAATGCCAGCGACCATGAGATAAAGAAGGCATTTAGGAAGCTTGCCTTCAAGCACCACCCCGACACCAATCCTGGCAATGAAAAACAAGCCGAAGAACGGTTTAAAGAAATCAACGAAGCTTATGCCATTCTTGGCGATAAGGTAAAGCGGCAGCAATACGACCTTGCCCGCAAGGGTGGCTTTACCGGTACTGGATATGGTGGCTATAGCTACTCACAGCAGGACATATTCCGCGACGCCTTCTCCAATCAAGCGACTATAGACGAGCTGGTGCGTATGTTTGCTCAGGCCGGCTTGAGGTTTGACCCGGAATTCTTAAACCGCGTTTTCTTTGCCAGCGGCAGCTCCGGCTTTGGCTTCTATTCCGGCTCTACCATTCCTGGGCAGAGGTTTTATACCTACAAGCCGAACTGGTTCGAGCGGCAACTCATTAAAGTAGTTAACAAAATCGGTGGATTTATCTTGCGCAAGTTACTCGGCATCGATTTCACATCAATTGACAGACGAAGCTTGGATTATCACACCGAGCTGGAGCTATCCACTGAAGAAGCTGCTGGTGGCGGTGAGAAAGTAATAAACTATAAGAGGGGCAACCGTAATAAGAAGCTGATGGTAAAAATCCCGCCCGGAGTAAAAACAGACACCAGAATCAGGCTTAAGGGTATGGGATTAACCGATAATAAAAAAACGGGAGATCTCTATCTCCACGTTAGGATAATAGATCGGGAGCCGCTCAATCCGAGCTAGGTTATACCGGCGGCTGTCTCTGCCAGCTCCCAAGAGTACTCGTAAAGGTGCAGCCCTTTACTCATGGCGATCAAATCGCCATCTTCAACGCTTATTTCCGAAGCCATATACTCCTTGAGTAGCTGAATCGCCGCCAAGTTTGACGGAAAGCCAGCCCAGAGGTCCCAGGAGCGAAAATAAGCGATATAATGGAGCTTTCCATACCTTACCCTGGTATCTATCCCCCTCAAACAGGGAGGGTCTTCCAGATATATCGACCCCTCGTTACCAACTGACATATACGCCTGGTTTGTGTTATAGCCGTCGGTGTTGTACATTTTTATTACCTCGGCTATCTGCTTCTCCAAATACTGTCCATAGGTGTACTGCTCGCCTTCAGCTCTATGGGCGGTCATCAAATAGGGAAGATAGCTCTCTATATACTCCATAGTGGTTGGAGAAGGCACCCCCGCCGGCACGTCGGGTGTCAGTGGTCTGGTTCCCGGATTGGTAATTTTAACGACGACCATGTCGAGCTCTTTACGGTGCTGCCCGGCATAGCTGCCCCGCTCGATCCTGTATTTATAACCGTCGGCTAGCGTCCTACGCAGACAGAGGAACCACGCCTCGGACAGATCTCGGGCTTCAATCAGCGATATTTCCACAATCTTTAACTACTGCCTTCTAAAAGTTCTCTATTTCTTGCGGAATATGGAGAAGAACCTGTCCTGGTATTCTTCAAAAAGACCCCAGCGCCACAGTTCTTCTTTAAGCTCACGGGGTTCTATCTCCCCGTTTTTCAGCTTCTTGAACAGTTCTTCTATTCTTAAACGGGCTTCCAGCGGCACGCCGCTGCTATCCATATCCAGCATTCCCTGAGATTTAAGTCGCATCAGGTTATCCCTGAAGGAGCTCCTGGTTATCTCGAAGATAAACTTCATCAGCGATACGTCCCAAAGCTCGTCCAGTCCTTTTATTATGGTAACGAGAGGATCACCGCTTTTATCTATATCGGCTTGTATTTTTTCGACTACGGAGTTCATGTTATCAGCGACGATTTCCAGTTCTCCGGGTTCGTTACGATATGTGTATATAAGTCCCGGCATATTGGCTCCCTGCTCCTGGCTTAACATCTCGAAGTACCTTCTGGCATCCAGGCTGAACCCTTCTACCTGTGATAGGTAATAAGGAGTTACTATCCTAGGTTTCTGGGCAATAACGCGCCCCCTGCGCACCACTGTCTCGCTAACTTCTGGTTCTATATCGGAGTATATCGGCTCGGTAACCATATAGTAG
>DUFE01000081.1 GCA_011170385.1 Dehalococcoidia bacterium
ACTACCAGCAGCAGGTAGGACAGGAACAGCCACAGCAACCAGCCGCCGACCTGTGCCAGCGGCAGAGCGATGAATCCCAGCCCGCCGGTCAGTATCCCCAGTGCAATAATACCGGTCAGAGCCGGCAGGGCGAAGAATGTCGCCAGCGGTCCCACCAGGGAAACGACGCCGAAGTAATAGGCTACAACAGGCCAGACGGCAGCAATGGCAGCCAGAGTTACGTTGAAGCCATCGGCAATCAGGCCGGCGGTGGGCGCCAGGGCCGGGTGTCCACCCAGCCGGCTGTCGATAGCATTTCTGCTTAGATTTTGCAGCGGCGGGAAGATAAAGATAAGCCCCGTCATCGCCAGGAAGCTCATCTGGAATGAAGCGGTAAAAAGAATCTGCGGGTTGATACCGACCATAATAGCAGCGGCAAAGACCAGAGCGGTAATGGAGCTACGCTGCCTGCCGAAGAACTCGGTAGCAAGGAAGACGCTTGCCATGATAGCGCTCCTTACCACCGGTGGGTGCATGCCGGTGATCGTGGCGTAGAGCCAGACGACCACCAATGCTAGCCAGATATAGAGGTAGTAGCGGCGACCGAGTAGTCGGCTGCCGGTAGCGAGCATAAGCCCGGCGACGATGCCCAGGTGGAGGCCGGAGATAGCCAGCAGGTGGGCGGTGCCGGTCTGTGAAAAATCATCCTGGAGGTCGGATGGGATGTTGCCCCGCATACCTAGCACGATACCCTGTGCCAGCGATGCCTGCGGCTGGGGTAAAACCTCCGCCAGGGTTTGCGACATATCGTTTCTCAAGGAGTAGAGCCACTCCAGCAGCGGGAAGCCCAGCCCGGTGCCCAGAACCTCTATCCGTGGATAGAGCATCGTCGAATATATGCCCTCGCGTGCCAGATAGTCGGCGTAGTCGAAACCCTCGAAGACGGGCGGTGTCTGTGGCTCGCCGGATACCAGCAGGAAATCACCGTAGCCGTATTCCGGGTACCTGGGAACAAACAGCAATATATCTCCTCGTATATCCCGCCACTCTCCGTCTATCTCTATCTCCAGTTTCGACAGGCGTAGATGAGTTGTCTTGTCCCTGACGTCCGCGTCCCGGCTGACTGTTCCTTTGAAAGTTATCGTTCCCGTGTCGTTGTAGTAACCGAGGTAGTCCTCGTCATCGGACGGCAGGCTGGACTGAAAACAAAAGGCACCTCCGAAGAAGATGAAGATACAAAGGCTGACCAGTATTACCTTTTTACGGTATCGATGGAATAACAGCAGGGGGATGGGTGCCAGCCCGAAGAAGACACAGGCTAACGGCAGGTCGAACTGTGAGCCGATAAAGATACCCGCTATCCAGGCGCCACAGAGGCATATGAGAAACAAGTATTGTACCCTTTCTTCTTATTACGTATCCATCTAGTCGGCTACGGTAATAAGATCTCCGATATTCTCCAGCGTGGACTCTCCGATACCATCAACGTTCAGCAACTCGTTTGTGCTATGGAAAAGCCCGTTCTGTTGGCGGTAGCTTATTATTGCCTGTGCCTTCACCTCGCCGATGCCGGGCAGGGCTTCCAGTAGCCAGGCTTCGGCGCGGTTGATGTTTATCTTCTGCGGTGTTTCTTGGTCATCCGCCTGCGCTATGTTAAGCTCGACATGGCTTGAGTCGAAGCCATCAATGATACCGCCGGCTGCTTGGACGAGGGACTCTATGGTATCCCCGTCCTGCAGGGGATAGAATCCGGGATTATTGACCTCCCCACCGATATAAACCTGTGTTATCTGTCCGGTAGCGGTTGTTTCGGGCAAGGAAATCTCTATCGGCGGTGTACCGTCGCACCCGGAGGCGGTAAGTATTTCGCCGATTAAGATGGCGGCTGCTGCAAGAGCGGCAATCACCAATCTGCACTTTTTAAACCCGACCTGTGGCATAATCATCCTCCTTACCCGACTCCGGAGTGTAATCCAACCCGGATAAAATAACCTGTGGATTATTGATTTTCGGCTGTTTTAGGTTCACAATATAATTTAAGAGGAGTCTTACGTCAACAACATCCGGCGGTGAATCGTTTGCAAAGAGGAATGTTTGAATATATCAGGGAGGTAGAATTATGCCCAGGCCAATCAGTAACGCCACCCAGCTGAAGCCGGTGGTGGTCAGGTCGGTCAAAGCCCTTTACGGACATAATATGCAGAACGTTACCATACTCAAAGCCGAGCGTTTCCCGCTTTTCAAGGAGCCGAAGCAGGGCTGGCTCGTTCACGCCGAGTTCAACGACGACCGATACGAGTACGCCGTTCAACTCGATATCCAGATGCAGGACGGCACCATCACTAGGGCAGTCGAAATGCACCGCACCCCGGTCAAATAACAGGACTTCACAGGGATGGGGGGTGGTACGCCGGCGGACGGCGATATTTGCCCGGTGGTGTTATAATCTTGTACCATCTTTTGCTGTAAGTGCTGTATAACAAGGGGATAATGCGCTTAAAACTACCGCAAGGAGGGCGAAAATGACAATAGTGAACAGATGGGTAACCATAGCCGTAGTCGGCGTACTGGCATTGGGGTTTTTAATCAGCCTGATCCTATTTGCTCAGAAATCCGGTGATTTGGCAGGCTCCCGCAGTGAAGTAGCCATCCTGCAAGCCGATCTGGCCGATGCGGAAGCCGATATCTCCGATTTAAATGACGATCTAGCCGCGGCACAGGTGGAAGCCTCTGATCTGGAAGCTGACTTGGCAGCAGCCGAGGACGAGGTCTCCGCTCTGAAGATAGATCTGGCGTTAGCCCAGGTAGAGGTCTCCAACCTGGAAGCGGATTTAACCGAAGCGGCGGCCGATAATGCGGAACTGCAAGCTGACCTGGCAGACGCACAGACCAATGTCTCCAGCCTTCAAGCTGACCTGGCGGACGCACAGGCTGAAGTTTCGGTTTTAGAGGTGGAACTGGCGGCGGCACAGTACGAGGTTGCTGTTCTGGAGGCGGAGCTGGCTCCGGTGGAATTCTCCGACGCCGACTTGGAAGCCGCCGTTCGCGAGATATTGAATATACCCGAAGGCACTATCAACAAGTTCCATCTGGAGCTGGTTACCGAGATTTCATATTCGGGAGGGGATACCGAAGACCTTACCGGTATAGAATATTGCGTCAATCTGGAGACGCTTCACATTCTGGGCTGCAATATCAGCGACCTGTCTCCCCTTTCCAATCTCACAAGCCTGGAATATATTAACCTTTCAACGAATAATATAAGTGACATCTCGCCTCTGGTAGGGCTCACCAACCTGAAGATCCTGTACCTTAACTGGAATACTGTCAGCGACCTGTCGCCCCTGACGGACCTCACCAACTTGAGGCTGCTTGACCTGTCGGGAAACAACATCAGCGACCTGTCACCCATATCCGGACTGATCAATCTGTGGAGGCTCAATGTTGGGAGAAACGACATCAGCAACATCTCGGTACTGGCCGGTCTCACCAACCTGGAGATCCTTTTCCTGTGGGGTAATAATATCAGCGACCTCTCGCCGCTGGTCGGTCTTACAAAGTTAAATCACCTCGATCTGGAAGATAATGATATCAGTAGTATTGCCCCTCTGGTAGAAAACGAAGGCTTGGCAGCGGGTGATTATATAAATTTGAAGGATAATCCACTTAATGCTATATCGATAAGCCTCTATATCCCTATACTTGAGGCAAGAGGGGCCAGCGTTTATTATTAAAAATTGGACATGATGTAGCTTATAAAGCCGCGGTAAGGGTGGTATTTAGCTGCCGGTGAGTGCGGACTTCAGTGCCTCCACGGATTCTGGGCGGGTGACGGCAATTATCTGGTCTCCATCTTGGAGGGTGGTGGTGCCGGTGGGCACCGTGGGCTTTCTCTCCTTGCGGATTACCAATGACAGGATGCTTTCAGGTGGCAGCGAAAGCTCTCTGACCTGCTTGCCTACGGTTATCGATTCCGGCGATATGGTAACCTCGACTATTTCCAACTCCTTTTCCTGAATGGTCAGCAGGTGCATCAGCGGGTGCGTCGGTAGCTCGTGCTTGATGTGCTCAAGGATAATACTGGTACTGCTTACGGCCACGTCAACCCCCAGCTGCCGGAAGAAGTCCTCGTTCCTGGGGTTTCTGACACGGGCTATTGTACGGAGCACCTTGAACTTGTGCTTGGCTACCTGGCAGGCGACCAGATTGTCCTCGTCCTCGCCGGTTACAGCAATCAGCATATCGGCACGGCTGGTGCCGGCTTGCTCCAGAGTCATCGCCTCGCAGCCGTCACCACGAAGGCAGATGCTGCCCAGCTCGTTGTTGATGCTCTGGCAAACGGCGGCGTCTTTTTCCAGTATCAATACCTCGTGTCCTTCGTCGAGCAGGGCTTTTGCCAGATAGTAACCCAGTCGACCGCCACCGACGATTATGATATACATAAGCCTGTATTAACCTTCCAGCTTTTCCTTTAGCATCTGGGCGAACACCGTGGTCGGACTTATTGCCTCCAGCCCCAGCAGGCTGTAGATATCGCTGCGGAGCGGGTCATAGATGCGGCAGATCACCCTTGGCACTTTGAACTTGTGCTTGGCTATCTGAGAAGCCATAACATTGCGGTTATCCCCCTGGGTTACGGCGACGAAGGCGTCAGCTTCTTCTATACCCACCTTCTTAAGGGTCTCTTCATCAACTCCGTTGCCGATGATGGCGCTACCGCCGAACTCCGGCGGCAGTCTGCGAAAGCTGTAGGCGTCGATATCCAAGGTAGTAACTTGATGGCCTTCCTTGTCTAGCATGGCAGCCAGTTGAGCGCCTACCCGGCCGCAACCCATGATTACTACTTTCATACTTCGCTCTCGTCCAGCTGGTGGTCGAGCAGGACACGGCATGGAGCGTTCTTCAGAACATAGGGCAAAACATCGCCCAAACAGAACTGCCCGAAGTGCTTCTTGTAGGTGACTCCTATCAGAATCAGGTCCACCTCTCGCTCTATTGCCTCGTCGATTATAGCTGGTCCCACCTCACGAGCCTGTAATATGTCAGTCTCGATCAGGCAATTACGCCTTCTCGCTATCTCCTCTATGTGGGTTAGGATGGTTTCGGCGCGGTTTATTTCAGATGCGATTTCGGTGTCGAGCGGCAAAGAGCGCTCTACTGGGATTACGTGAACGGCGAAGATTCGGCTCCCGTTCTTCCGGTTCGCCAGCCGGCAAGCTAGCTCTATCGCTCCTTCGTCAGCCTTGGCGCCGGCTACCGGCACCAAGATATTATGGAACTCCATGTCCTAACTTGTCACCATCAAGCGGCTATTATAACTCTCCAACAATTAATTTACAACAACCAATTATATATTGCAAAGGAGGATATGAATATTTTCTTCAGTAATCTCTTGTCGAGAACGGGCTTGGGTGGGATATTAAGAGGTGAATAGCAAGAGGGGGTGAATTTTCAGCCTAGCGCCATCTCCAGAAAGCCGGAGTAAACAGCATCAGCAGCGTGAATAGCTCCAGCCGTCCGGCAAGCATGCAGAATATCAATACGCCCTTACCGGCGGCGGGAATGAAGAAGTAGTTCTCCATTGGTCCCACCATCCCCAGGCCGGGACCGACATTGCCCAGCGAGGCGGTAACCGAGGACAGCGCCGTTATATGGTCCAACCCCAGGGCGCTCATTATCAGAAAGCATGCTACCAGAACAGCAAAGTAAAGAATGGTCAGGCTGATAATCCTGGAGGTAACTCCCTCTGGTATTGTGCTGCCGTCAACCTTCAGCGGGGCGACGGCGCGGGGATTGAAGGCGAGCAGGATGCGGCGGTAGGTATACTTGGCCAGCACCAGCAGCCGGATGACCTTTAATGCCCCGCCGGTGGAGCCAGCCGAGGCGCCGATTACCATCAGGACAAGTAATAACGACTTGGTAAACTCTGGCCAGGCATTAAAATCGGTGGTGGCAAAACCAGTGGTGGTCATTATGGACACGGCTTGAAAACCGCTGAGTCTCAAGGATTCGCTTATGGACATACCGGCATTGATTACCAGGTCCAGATTCAGCAGTAGTATGGCACCGATGAGAAAAATGATATAGAGCTTGAACTCTGGGTTGTTGAACAGTTTTCCGGGTTGGCGTTTCCATATCAGGTAGTAATAGAGACCGAAGTTCACCCCGGAGGCGAGCATGAAGAAGATGACGATCAGCTCGATAGACAGGCTATTATAGGCGCCGATGCTCAAAGCAGTGGGAGTAAAGCCTCCTGTGGGGGTGGTGCTCAGGGTTACGGTTATAGCATCGAATACGCCCATTCCAGCGATGCGGAGCAGAATAAACTCGGCGATGGTCAGCCCGAAGTATATTAACCACAGGGCTTTGGCGGTATCCCTTATACGGGCAGTCAGCTTCTCTCCCTGCTGCCCGCCGGGCATCTCGGCTTCCGCCAGGTGGGCTGAGCCAATACCCAGCATCGGGAACAGGGCGACGAACAGCATGATTATGCCCATACCACCCAGCCACTGGGTCATGGCACGCCACAATAAGATGCCCTGGCACTGACCTTCGATGGCGGTGAACACCGTCGCCCCGGTGGTGGTGTAACCTGACATCGCCTCGAAGAAAGCATCCAGGAAGTTGGGTAATGCTCCGGAGAGAGAGTAGGGCAGAGCGCCGAAAAGCGATGCTGCCAGCCAGCTGCCGGCAACCAGCGCTATCGCCTCGCGTCGGCTGACCCTCCTGCCGCTGGCGTCCAGCGGTGTCAGCCACCAAAGCAGCAGCCCTGAGCCCATGGTGATGGCCATGGAGATACCAAAAGCCGAGGCATCGGATGAATCCGGTGAGAATAGACTCCAGCACAGTGGCAAGAGCATGGTAGCGCCGACGATGGCTATCAGCAGCCCCAGGTAATGAAGGGTGACCTTAATTCTCATTATCGCTTCTTACTGGAAGAGCTTCTCCACAGAGTGGACGGCTGGGAGAGGAGATACCACGATGACATGGTCTCCCGGCTGTACTACCTCGTCCCGCGGGGGAATTATAACCGTGTTGTTACGGACAATGGCTCCAACGACAGCTTCTTTGGGCAGTCCGGCTTCAGAAATCTTCTTGTCGGCGATGTTAGAAGTCGGGCTGGTAACGAACTCGATAGCTTCCAGTTGCTGTCCCTCCAGCAACGCTGTCGAGATTACCCCACCGTGCAAAACGAAACGGGTAATCTTATCGGCGGTCAACAGTGTTGGCAGAGCCGCTATATCTACGCCGATTGCTTCAGCCAGCGGAATATAACCCGGTCTGTTGATAGCCACCAGGCTCCGCGGTACGCCCAGGTTTTTTGCCAGCAAGCCGCACAGGATGTTGAGCTCGTCGCTGTCGGTGGTGGCTATAAAGGCATCAGCCGATGGCACTCCCTGCTCAATAAGGAAGCTGCGGTCAGTACCGTCACCCTGCAATACCACCACCTTTTCCAGTTTAGCGGCGATATCCCTGCAGCGGTCGGCATCGCTATCGATGACCTTGACCATTACCCCCTGCCTCTGCAGGCCTTCGGCGGTGAGAAAGGCTATCTGCCCCCCGCCGACGATGACCACTTTCCTTGCCGGGCGCTTCGGTGCACTAAACATTCCTCCTAGCTCGTCCATAAACTCACGTGCGGAGACCAGGTGAACGCTATCACCCAACACGATGACATCATCGTCGCCGGGTGTAATAACCTCACCTTCGCGGACGATGGCGGCAACGACGCACGGCTTGAGGAATTCGATTTGTGATAGGGGTTTATCTACCAGCGCTTCGTCCTCCACCCTGAACTCCCTTATCTGTACCGTGCCATCGGCGAAGTTCTCTACCGGGGTGGAATAAAAACTGGACAGGATGCCCATAATCTCTCTGGCAGCTTCGGCTTCCGGGTTGATGAAGACGTCTATCCCCAGCTTCTTGGGTCTTACTATCTTTCGCGTGGCGGTGGGGGATTTCGTCTGTGCCACGAAGTAGCCGGAGTAGTCAGGGTTGCGGATGCGGGCGGCGGTGGTGCCGGCACCCAGCTCTTTGGCCATAAAACAGGTGACCATATTGGTCTCGTCATTGTTGGTGACGGCGAGTACCAGATCAGCACGCTCCGCCTCCGCCTGCTTCAGTATGGTGGGTGTCGCCGAATTGCCCTGGATGGTCTTGACATCAAGCTGGCGGCGGATGTTCTCCAGCGCCTCCCTGGATTGCTCCAGGACGACCACTTCGTGCCCTTCCTCCGCCAGCAGAGAGGCGATGTGGGAGCCTATCACTCCGCCACCGGCTATGATGATATACATCTATCTCGTTTCCCAGCGCTTAAAGCCAATTGCCCGGAAACACCTGGAAATGCCACGGTAAACGCTGCTTAGCATTCCTCTGGTTTTCTTAGTCCTTCTCAATACCTGGTTGCCGGGCTTGTTGGTAGGCAGTTGTTCAAGAGAATCGTTTGCCATTTCTACGGGTTGTTCTTTATCCCCCCAACCATTTTACTATAAGTCTGCATTCTATGCTCTTGTCAGTCGGCTGTCAATAGCTGAAACAGACGGCTGACCTTATAGCAATAATCAAAATATTCCTGAATATCACTGATAGACCCTACCTTGACAGTTTCGCCTTTTTTATCTAAACTCCCTGTAAATGTTAAGAAATTGTAAAAGAGTTAACAGCATTATTTATACCGCTGGCTATTATGAATCTTATTGAAACTGGTATCAAGTGTTCTGCCCGAGAGAGGAGGTTTTCTGTTGCCTAGTCTCCCTTTCATTCCCCGTGAAGAGAAATTTTTTGACCTTTTTGAAAAAGCCGCACACAACACCGTCAAAGCTGCCCAGGGGCTGAAGGAGATGCTCGATAGCTGGGAGAATGTCGATATGAAAGTCGCCGAAATAACCGAGCTAGAGCACGAAGGCGATTCTATTACCCACCAGATTGCTGCATTGCTGCACCGCACCTTCGTTACCCCCTTCGACCGTGAGGATATAGCGGCGCTGGCTCACCGGATGGACGATATAATAGATTTCATCCACGCCGCCGCCGATGCCCTCTATATCTATAAGATAGATGCCCCCACCCACAGGTCCAGGGAACTGGCGGATGTCATCGTCAAGGCGTCATTGGAGGTAGAAAGGGCGGTGCCCCTGCTGCGGCGCCGTTCCGACCTGAAAAAAATCCCCGAACACTGCGTGGAACTCAACCGGCTGGAAAATACGGCGGATAAGATATACCGCTCAGCGCTGGGTGAGCTGTTCGATGATGATAGGGACACGGCTGATATCATCAAGTGGCGCGAGATATACGAGCATATGGAGAGCGCCACCGACAGGTGTGAAGATGTAGCCAACGTCCTTGAGGGGGTAGCCCTCAAGCATGCCTGACCCTTCTTTATGGGTTCTGATTGTTATTATTATATTGGCTCTTGGTTTCGGCATTGTCAACGGCTTTAACGATGCTGCCAATGCCATAGCCACTTCAGTCGGCTCCAGAGCCATTTCCCCCCGAAAGGCGGTAATCATAGCCGCTATCTTTAATATGCTTGGTGCGGCCTCCGGCACAGCGGTAGCCAAGACCATCGGTAAGGGCATTCTGATTCCGGAGGCAATCTCTTACCAGACAGTGATTGCCGCTTTGGGTGCAGTTATCATCTGGACAACCTTCGCCACATATCGGGGGCTGCCGGTGAGCCTGACCCACGGCTTTGTCGCCGCTATGGCGGCTGCCGGTATCGCTGCTGCCGGCACCGGTGCTGTCGCCTGGGGGGTTTTAGGCAAGGTGGCATCGGCGGTGGCTACAGCTCCTGCCCTTGGCTTTATCGGTGGTTTTGCAGTCATGGTTGCCCTTTTATGGATATTCCGTAAAAGTCTTCCTTCCAGGCTGAGAACATTATTCAGCAGCCTGCAGTTTCCATCAACGGCTTTTGTAGCTTATAGCCACGGCAAGAACGACGGTCAGATGCCCATAGGTATTATCACCATGGCTTTCGTGTTCTATACCGGGAATGAAGCAATATGGGACAGCATACCTTGGTGGATTATCCTTATCTCGGCGCTGTCTATCAGTTTGGGTACGGCAGTTGGCGGCTGGCGCGTTATCAAGACATTAGGGATGAGGGTTACCACACTAAGGCCGGTGCATGGCTTTGCAGCACAGGTTTCAGCGGCTTCGGTCATTGAGGTGGCTTCGCACCTGGGTATTCCGGTGAGCACCACTCACTGTATCAGCTCTGCCGTTATGGGAGTTGGCGCCACAAGGCGACTGTCGGCGGTTCGCTGGGGGGTGGCAGGTAATATCGTTACCGCCTGGGTGATAACCTTCCCCGTCTGCGGCGGGCTGGGCTACCTTTTCTCCTGGCTGCTGGGCTTGTTTTAACGGTAGGTGACTACAGGTAGTACTCCCTGGATGTTACCCGTAGCTTCTCGGTGGTAATAATAGCCTTGATGTCTGATATTACCCGGTCTATCTGACCATGTTCGTTGACCACGACGTAGTCGAACATCGGCAGTTGTTTCATCTCTTCCTCGACGGTCTTCAACCGTAATTCTAAATCCGAGACCGATTCGCTGTTGCGTACCCGCAGCCTATCGGCGAGGTCCTCCTTCGAAAGCGGTGTCAGGAAGATAAATACCGCCTTCGGTAGAATTTTCTTGATGGTGGCGGCTCCCTGCGTGTCGATCTTCAGGATGGCATCCTTACCCTCCGCCAGCGCCTGTTTTACCGGCTGTCTTGGTACGCCGTAAAGGTTGCCGTAGACATTTGCCCATTCCAGGAGCTCGTTGGTCTCGATCATTTTCCGAAAGTCTTCTTCGGAGACGAATCGGTATTCTATGCCGTCCGTTTCACTGCATCGCCGCGGGCGGGTGGTTGTGGTTACGATAAACTCCAGGGGAAACCTGATTTCTTTCAGCTGGGCTAAAACAGCATCCTTTCCGGCACCCGAGGGACCGGAAAGGACTAGAAGCAGCGGCTTGGGGTCAATATCCAGCAGGCATTCGCTATTATAGCCTGACTTTTTCATCGCATTGCTCTGGTTTTAGCGCCGAACCGACGCGGCTGATCATGAGCCTGCCAGTTATGGTCTCCGGCGCCAGTGCCGCCAGTACGATATGCCCGCTATCGGCGAAGATAACTGCCTTGGTTCTGCGGCCATTGGTCATATCGATCAGCAGCCCTTTGTTCCTCGCTTCTTGGATTATGCGCTTGGTCGGTGCAGAGTTGGGTGAAGCTATGGCGATAACCCTGCTCATGGCCAGGATGTTGCCGAAGCCGATGTGAACAAGTTCTCCAGTCATAATTTAATACCTCGGGTGTAATTTTTTCTAACGGACCCGGAAAACCTCGGTTAGTGCTCGTCACTATCGAATGCTACCCGGTGCACGTGTTTCAGAAACCGGGTGTTCGGTAATTACTATCGCCACATCAAGCTTCGGATAAAACACTATTATCTTATACCGTCGGCGGTAATAAGGCAAGTGATTTCTGGGGCAAAATCGGAGTTTTTTAAACGTTGAACAAAAAGTTGATTACGTCGCCATCCTGGATAATATAATTTTTACCCTCCAGCCGCAGAAGCCCTCGCTTTCTGCCCTCGGCGATGCTGCCACACTTCATCAGGTCGTCGTAGGTTATTACCTCGGCGCGGATGAACCCCCTTTCCATATCGGAGTGAATCTTACCGGCGGCTCTGGGAGCGCTGGTTCCTTGCCTGACAGACCAGGCTTTGACCTCCTCCGAAGCAGTGGTGAAGAAGGTAATCAGACTTAAAAGCTTATAAGACAGCCTGATGGTTCGCTCCAGCCCGGCTTCAGTCAATCCGAATTCTGTGCGGAAGCTCTCGGTGGAGGTATCGTCGAGCTGCGCCAGTTCCATTTCCAGCTTACCACACAGAGCGATGATGTGTTGATGGGGTCTTAAGAACCGCTGGTTCAATTCATCCTCTATGATTTCCATCCGGCTTAGCTTGTCTTCGCCGATGTTAACCACCGTTAGCAGCGGCTTGGCACTTAAGAACTGGTAACCGCTGATGAGCCTGTTTTCTTCCTCGGTGAGGTTCTGCTCCCTGATGGGAATATCTTTCTCTAGCGTGGACTTTATCCTGCCCAGAAACTCCTGCTCGTTATTGAGACTATGGCGCTCGTCTGCTTTAGCCGATTTTAGAGACGTCTCTATCCGATTGAGCCGCCGCTCGATGATAGCCAAATCGGAATAGGCGAGCTCCAGGTTCATCGTCGCCATGTCCCGCTCCACATCGATACTGCCCTCCGGGTGGGGGATGCTCTCATCGGGATAGGCTCGAACGACGTTTATAAGGGCATCGGTGTTGCTGATATGTGAGAGGTGCTCTCCACTTATGGCGCTGTCTTTATCCATACCCTTGAGTGAGGCACCGATGTCGAGGTATTTTACCTCCGCCGGGACGATTTTCTTCGGCTTGGTTATCTCCGCCAGTTTATATAGACGCGGTTCCGGAACCTTGGCGATACCGATATGGAGGGCTTTCTGTGCCTGCACTCCGGTATCGGCGTTGCCCTTCGTAAGGGCGTTGAAGATCGTTGTCCGCCCGCTTTCCGCAAGCCCTATAATACCGATGCCGACGCTCATAGATGGGGTTTTTCTCCTATCGTAGTATTTCAGGCGCAAAGAATGCCGCGCCAAAAGCAGTCTGTTGCGCTGCCTGTTATCTGGCGAAGCCTGTTAGCGGCTCTTCTTCAATACGTTTCTAGCTTGCTTGAGGGCGAGATCCCTTTCGTTGACATTCAGCTTTTCGTTAGCCGCCAGATCCAGCAGTGCCAGCAGGGCTTCGTGGGTGCCAACGTCGCCGATAGACTCAATAGCCTGGGTTCTTAACTTGGGGATGAGGCCCATATCAGTTGCGATACTGCTTAGCTTTTGCAGCTCGCCAGTAACCTGTTCTGACATCTCGCTTCTCCTTTTACCTGGATGGTGCCAGCCGAGTGATGTTTGTGGCACCATTCTACTCCTTGCACTTTTATACTGCAATAGGGTTTTTTAAAGTTGGAGGGCGAGAATGTGTAAATAAAGTAGAGGGTGGTTCGATTACTTGGTCGCCCTTCTCGAGGGCGAACCGGGTGGAAATAAAAAGGATAACAGGGGAGATATTTAGAAAGAGGGGCGAAGCCCATCTTAAACACTCCCCGTTGTGATAAAATGATAGGGTCTAATAGACTAGGGGGTGACCTTGCTCTATATACTAACCGGCCCGGACGAATTCTCCCGCAGTGAGGCGCTAACTGATATAAAAAATGAGCTTGGCGATCAGGAGGCTCTGGATTCCAATACCACCGTACTCAACGGCAGGCAGCTTAAGCCTGACGAACTGGGATCGGTATGCCGGGCGATGCCCTTCCTGACGGAAAAACGCCTAGTCATTGTTGAGGGCTTGCTGGATCGTTTTGAGCCCAGACCTGATAAAGGCAGACAGAAGGGGACAAAGAAGGCAAACTCCAAACAGAACGATTGCAAGTCGTTTGCTGCCGCCATAGACGGGATTCCCGACAGCACGGTGCTGGTGCTTGTCGATGGCGATGTTAAAAAAACCAATACCCTTTATAAAGCGTTTCTGCCACAGGCAAAGATCAGGTTCTTCCCCCTGTTGCGAAATAACGAATTACAGCAGTGGATAAGCAAACGCATTGCCAGGGAGGGGGGCAGCATATCCCCTCGCGCCCTGGGGCTGCTGGGCAGGCTGGTGGGCAGCAATCTGTGGCTTATGTCTGGCGAGATAACCAAACTGGTGCTGTACACGGCAGGTAAACGCATTGAGGAGGAGGATGTCAGGGCGGTAGTCGGCTACAGTCAGCAGGCAAGTGTCTTCGCCATGGTTGATGCCATCCTGGAGTCCCGCGCCAGCCAGGGGCAGCAGGCGATACAGCAGCTGTTACAGGCGGGGGCGGCGCCGGTCTATC